>DATNCF010000523.1:0-2467 GCA_035571675.1 Burkholderiales bacterium
TCTGGAGCGGGTGCTGCAGCACATCGGCGGAGTGATGAACCCGGACACCGATACGCTGTTTCTCTTCTTGACCTCGCACGGTCGCAAGAACCTGTTTGCAGTGGATATGCCGGGCTTCGCCTTCGACGCGCTGTCGCCTGCCGCTCTCGGGTCCATGCTCGACCGCGCGCGGATCAAGAACCGGGTGGTGGTTGTTTCGGCCTGCCACGCGGGCAGCTTCATTCCTAGGCTGGCGGACCCGACCACCCTGGTGATCGCCGCCGCGCATGCCGACCGCACCTCGTTCGGATGCGAGGACAGGCGCGAGTGGACCTACTTCGGCGACGCCTTCTTCAACCGCGCGCTGCGCCAGGAGCGCTCGTTCGAGCGTGCCTTCTGGCTGGCCAGGCGGACGATCGGCCGCTGGGAGGCGCGCGAGCGGCTTGTGCGCTCCCTGCCGCAGATCGCCGGCGGCGAGGCGCTGAGGTCGCGTCTCGACGAGATTGCCAGCGGCACACAGTAGGTCGTGCCAGGCCCGAAGGCCCTCACCCAAGATGATGGGGCGAGACCGTTGCGTTACGCGCTTCGCGCTGGCGCAAGCTACCGCTGGCGACGCCTTAAGCGCCGATTAACTCGGCTCCTGCAATTTGGCACGCAATGCGGAGCGGAAAGGCAAATCAGATAGAACAAAAGCCCTATCGGGCAGTTCAACGCGGGAAGTTTGTGGACTTATAGCAACACAAACCGTCAAAGGACGGTTTTTCCGCGCCGAATTTGCTGTTTTCTATCAACAAAATAGAACCGCTTCCGCATTATGTGGGAGTTCGAAGTTGATTCGGACGAAAAGAGAGAAAGGGAAACGACATGGCTAAAGCCGCAACCAAGACGAAGACCGTTGCCAAGAAGAAGGCCCCCGCGAAGAAGCCGGCGGCCAAGAAGCGCGCCGGCAAGCGCGCCTGACAGGACGCGACCCTCGCGATCTGGCGCCGGCCCCGGCAGGGCACCAGGGCAGAGCGACAGACCGCGGTGCGTCGCGGCACAACTGATGGATTCGAAGCCGGAGACCGTAGAGGCGTACTCCGGCTTCCGGTTTTTTGGGGGAGTTTCAGACCGAGCGTTCCACCATCATCTTCTTGATCTCGGCGATGGATTTGGCCGGGTTGAGCCCCTTGGGGCAGGCCTTGGTGCAGTTCAGGATTGTGTGGCAGCGGTAGAGGCGGAACGGATCCTCCAGATTGTCGAGCCGCTCACCTTTGGCCTCGTCGCGGCTGTCGCTGAGCCAGCGGTAGGACTGGAGCAGGATGGCGGGACCGAGATAGCGGTCGCTGTTCCACCAGTAGCTCGGGCACGCGGTGGAGCAGCAGGCGCACAGGATGCACTCGTAGAGGCCGTCCAGCTTGGCGCGCTCGCCGATGTCCTGCTTGCGCTCCTTTGGCGGGGTAGCGGACGTCGTCTGCAGCCACGGCTGGATCGACTGCAGTTGGGCGTAGAAGTTGGTCATGTCCGGCACCAGGTCCTTGACGACCGGCAGGTGCGGCAAGGGATAGAGGCGCACCGGCCCCTTCACGTCATCGATGGCCTTGAGGCAGGCCAGCGTGTTGGTGCCGTCGATATTCATGGAGCATGACCCGCAGATGCCCTCGCGGCAGGAGCGCCGGAAGGTGAGCGTGGGGTCGATCTCGTTCTTGATCTTGATCAAGGCATCCAGGACCATCGGCCCACAGGTGGCGCGCTCCACCCAGTAGCTGTCGACGTGCGGGTTGCGCCCGTCGTCCTGGTTCCACCTGTAAATGCGGAACTCCTGCCACCCGCGCCTCGCCAGCGGCTTGTTCCAGGTCTTGCCCGGTGTGACCTTGGAATTGCGGGGAAGGGCCAATTCGACCATGGAAAAGCTGCCTTCAGTGGAGTCGGGCCGGGTGTACCGGCCGCGACTTTCCTTCCCCTTGGCCGGGGTGTCAACCGTTGGGGCGACGCAGCAGCCCGGCCTCATCCTCCTCCTTCGTAGGGCGTCGACAGACCGCCTACGGTGTCTTCTTGGTGGTCGCCGGCGGCGGCGGTGGATTTGTCCGCATCCTGGTGACGTCGCTGCCGCCGCGCGGCATCTGATGGATGGGGGCTTGCGGCGTGACCACGGTGCCCGTGCTGACCTGGGGCGGGTCGGCCTGCCGGATATGTCGACCGTACCTTTCGCCTTGCCGAGATTGTTGTTCTGTCCCTGCGCGGCGGCCAGACCCAAAGGGTCTGGCACCGGCACATAAAGATTTCTTTATGTCCTTATTGCCTCAGGGCGCAGTGCCCGCTATAGAGGCCCCGAAAACGGCCCGTGGGCAGCTTCCAACGGCGCTGGCTCGACTTGGAACGGGCCTCTACGGGCTTCCCAGGCCATCTACGGCGGGCGTTCCAGGGCCCCCAGGGACAACGCAGGACATATCGATGACAGGTCGCACCGACTACCTGGTCAAGGACATCGGGCTCGCCGACTGGGGCC
>DATNCF010000524.1:0-7482 GCA_035571675.1 Burkholderiales bacterium
CCATCGCGCGCGAGACCACGTCCCGCGAGGCGAGGTCCTTCATGGTGGGCGCATACCGCTCCATGAAGCGCTCGCCGGACTTGTTGAGAAGGTAGCCGCCCTCGCCCCGCACGCCCTCGGTGATGAGCACGCCCGCGCCCGCCACGCCGGTCGGATGGAACTGCCAGAACTCCATATCCTCGAGCGGCACGCCCGCGCGCGCTGCCATGCCCAGGCCGTCGCCGGTGTTGATCATGGCGTTGGTGGTGGAGGCGAAAATGCGCCCCGCCCCGCCGGTGGCGAACAGCGTGGCGCGGGCGTGGAACACGCTCACCTCGCCGGTTTCCATTTCCATGGCGGTGACGCCCAGCACCTGGCCGCTTGCGTCGCGGATCAAGTCGAGCGCCATCCACTCCACGAAGAACTGGGTGTTGGCGCGCACGTTGCGCTGGTACAGCGTGTGCAGCATGGCGTGGCCGGTGCGGTCGGCGGCGCAACAGGAGCGCTGCACCGGCTTTTCGCCGAAGTTCATGGAGTGGCCGCCGAAGGGCCGCTGGTAGATGGTGCCGTCGTCGTTGCGGTCGAACGGCATGCCGTAGTGCTCGAGCTCGATCACCACCTCGGGCGCCTTGCGGCACAGGAACTCGATGGCGTCCTGGTCGCCCAGCCAGTCCGACCCCTTGACGGTGTCGTACATGTGCCAGTTCCAGTTGTCCTCGCCCATGTTGCCGAGGGATGCCCCGACCCCGCCCTGCGCCGCCACGGTGTGCGAGCGCGTGGGAAACACCTTGGACAGCACGGCGGTCTTGACGCCGGCCTCGGAGAGCTGCAGCGCGGCGCGCAGTCCCGCGCCGCCGGCGCCCACCACCACCGCGTCGAATTTTCTTATTGCAACGCCCACGTTATCTCCACAGAATTTGCAGGGCCCATCCGCCGCAGCCGACGAGCCAGAGCACGGTCAGGGCCTCGAGGGTCAGGCGCAGGCCGGTGCTTTTGACGTAATCCATCCAGATGTCGCGCATGCCCACCCAGGCGTGCAGCAGCAGGCTGACGACGAACAGAAAGGTGGCGAAGCGCAGCCAGCCCTGGCCGAACAGCGCCTTCCAGGCGGCGTAGTCATGGGCGTGGCCGCCCAGCAGGGCGATGGCCATGATGACGGCGTACACCGCGATGACGATGGCGCTGACGCGCTGGACCAGCCAGCTGCCCAGGCCGTAATGGGCTCCGACGACGACGCGGTTCACCATATCAGCACCGCGGCGACGACGGTGAGGATGAGGCTGACCGCGAACACCGTGAAGCTGGTGGCGCGCGCCGCGGGCAGGTCGATGCCTTTTTGCAGGTCGAGGAACAGGTAGCGGATGCCGGCGCAGAAGTGGTGCAGGAAGGCCCACGACAGGACCAGGATGGCCAGCTTGACGATGGGATTGGCGGCGTAGCTCTTGAGATGGTCGAAGCCGGCCTCGGAGGCGAGGCTCATGTCGAGCAGGTAGAGCAGCCAGATGATGGCGAGGAACAGCAGGATGCCGCTGGCGCGGTGGAGGATCGAGACCAGTCCGGGCGCCGGGAGGTTGACCGGACTGAGGTTGTACCAGATGGGGCGTGGCTTCTTTGCTGCAAGCTCAGGCATTGGAAATCCCGCGTTTGATTCCGAAAACGGCCGGCCCGGGGCCAGCTCCCTGATTTATCAGTGTTCTATGGGTTCGATGATTTGACTCATCGAGCCGTGGAAGTATAGCAGCGTTCGTCAGGAACGGGACGCTTCGGCAGCTCGAACGACGCGGATTGCGACGCTTGAGCATGCCTGAAAGCACCGCTTCCTCATGCTTGCTGGCGCTTGTCTTCACTCTTGTCACCGCGCTTGCCATCTCACGTGTCATCGCGCTTGTCATCCGCCTGTCAGGCCAGCGTGTTGGCATAGTAGTGGGCGTCGGTGCGGTACAGGCCGCGGCGGAACTCCACCGGCCGCTCGCCGTAGCTGAAGGCCACGCGGTCCACGCACAGGAGCGGCGTCTTCTCCTTCACCTGCAGCACGCCGGCCGCCTCGGCCTCGGCGGGCACGGCGCGGATGCGCTCCTCGGCGCGAACCATGCGCGTGCCGAACTCGGACTCGAACAGGCTGTACAGGGACACGCCGTACTGGTTCACCATGGCCGCGGACAGGCCCTTGAAGATGGAGCCGGGCAGCGACACCTCGTCCAGAGCCGTGGGCTGGCCGCGGAAGTACAGCACGCGCTTGAGCACCATGATGCTCTCGCCCAGGCGCAGCTCGAGCATGCGCGCCACGTCCCCGGCGGCGCGGCCGCGCTTGCACTCCAGCAGCCGGCTTTCGGGATATTCCTGCTCGCCTTCCAGCGGACGCAGGCGCAGGAAGCGGTACTGCGAGTGGGTCTCGTCGTGGGTGGCTACGAAGGTGCCCTTGCCCTGGCGGCGCACCAGCAGGTATTCGGCCGCCAGCTCGTCGATGGCCTTGCGCACCGTGCCCTGGCTGACCTTGAAGCGCCGCGCCAGGTCGGTTTCGCTGGGGATGGCCTCGCCGGGCTTCCACGCGCCCGACTGCAGGCCGGAAATGAGCAGCGCCTTGATCTGGCGATACAGGGGGGAAAACCGCGGCCCCTCGGCCGCGTCCGGGCCGGCGGGCTGGGGAGCGTCGGGGGCGCGCCCCGAGGCGCTGGCGGGGCTGCTCGGGGGCTGCGCTGGGGTGGCCATGCACCATTACAGCACGGTCGGCCCGATTCGTCTATAGTATGTCTTATATAAGATATATAATCGCATTGACACCTTGAAGACGACTCCCTAAACTCGAATTCGCCTTGCGCCGCAACATCCGCGGCATTTTCCCGTGTCGTCGTGTCAAACACGCTGCTTCAGGAGCATTTTCTCATGGCCAAGCCACCCGTTCGAGTCGCAATCACCGGCGCCGCCGGTCAAATCGGTTACAGCCTGCTGTTTCGCGTCGCCTCGGGCGAAATGCTGGGCAAGGACCAGCCGGTCATACTCCAACTCCTGGAAATCCCCGACGAGAAGGCCCAGGCCGCGCTGAAGGGCGTGATCATGGAACTGGAAGACTGCGCCTTCCCGCTCCTGGCCGGCGTGGTGCCCACCGCCGACGCCAAGGTGGCGTTCAAGGACATCGACGTGGCGCTGCTGGTGGGCGCGCGCCCCCGCTCCAAGGGCATGGAACGCAAGGACCTGCTCGAGGCCAACGGCGCCATCTTCACCGTGCAGGGCAAGGCCCTGAACGAAGTGGCCAAGCGCAGCGTGAAAGTGCTGGTGGTGGGCAACCCCGCCAACACCAACGCCTATATCGCCATGAAGAGCGCGCCCGACCTGCCGCGCGAGAGCTTCTCGGCCATGCTGCGCCTGGACCACAACCGCGCCCTGTCGCAACTCGCCGCCAAGTCGGGCAAGCCGGTGGATTCCATCGAGAAGCTCATCGTGTGGGGCAACCACTCACCCACCATGTTCCCCGATTATCGCTTTGCAACGATAGCGGGGCAGCCTGCTCCCAAGGTGATCAACGACGAGGCTTGGTACAAGGACACTTTCATTCCCACCGTTGGCAAACGCGGGGCAGCGATTATCGAGGCAAGAGGACTTTCCTCAGCGGCTTCCGCAGCAAATGCGGCGATAGATCACGTACGGGATTGGTTGTTGGGATCCAACGGCAAGTGGGTCACCATGGGTCTGCCCTCCGACGGGTCGTACGGCATTCCCGAGGGCATCATGTACGGCGTGCCCGTCATCACCAGCGCGGGCGGCAAGATCGAGCGCGTGAAGGGTCTGGAGATCGACGCGTTCAGCCGGCAGAAAATGGATGCAACGCTGCAGGAACTGACCGAAGAGCGGGATGGCGTGAAGCATCTGGTCGGCTAAATAGCATCAGTAGTTGTAATAGTTTTTCTCGTAGCCCTCTCCCCAACCCCTCTCCCTGGGGGAGAGGGGCTAGCACCGCGGGGTTTTCACCCTTCTCCCCCAGGGAGAAGGGCCGGGGATGAGGGCAACGTTCAACGGCGATAAAAACTCGACAGTCTTATGACCGGGCTTGTTCATCCAAGGGATGCGTTGTTCAAGGGAGAAAAGCCCTTCCCTGTCATTGCGTCTTGTGACCACTACGCCGGCAGCGAAAAACTCATTCTGAAAGCGCTGGAACTCCAGCAAAAGCTCGGCCCCATCTTCGATGTCTCCTGCGACTGCGAGGACGGCGCCAAGGCCGGCGAGGAAAAGGCCCACGCCGAAATGGTCGTCCGTGTCGTCAACGGCCCCGCCAACAAGTTCGGCCAGGTCGGCGTGCGCATCCACGATTACACGCATCCGCACTGGAAAACCGACGTCGACATCCTGGTCTCGGGCGCGGGCGCGAAACTCGCTCACATCACCATCCCCAAGCCGACCTCGGTTCGCCAGGTCGCCGAGATGATCGAATATGTGCAGAGCGTAGCCTCAAAGCACGGAATAAAGCGGCAGATTCCCATGCATGCCCTGGTCGAAACCCACGGCGCCCTGCGCGAGGCCTACGACATCTGCGCCCTGCCCTGGATGCAGGTGCTGGATTTCGGCCTGCTCGACTTCGTGTCGGGGCACCACGGCGCCATTCCGGCCTCGGCCATGCGCTCGCCCGGCCAGTTCGAGCACCACCTGCTCATCCGCGCCAAGACCGAGATCGTGGCCGCGGCGCTGGCCAACGGCGTGGTGCCGGCGCACAACGTGTCGGTCGATCTCAAGAATGTCGAGGGCACGTTCCAGGACGCGAAGCGCGCGCGCAACGATTTCGGCTTTCTGCGCATGTGGTCCATCTACCCGGCGCAGATCCAGCCCATTGTCGACGCCATGAAGCCCGATCATTCCGAGGTGCAGGACGCGGCCGCCATCCTGCTCGACGCCCAGCAGAAAAGCTGGGGGCCCATCCAGTACCAGGGCGAGCTGCATGACCGCGCCAGCTACCGCTATTTCTGGGAGCTGCTGCAGAAGGCGCGTGTCACCGGCGTGCCCGTTCCCGACGCGGCCGCCAAGGCCTTTTTCTGATTTTTCAACAACCGCTTAACGACAGCAAACGGAGGAGAATGACAATGAGCGACGCTCCCGCAACCGGCCCGAAGCCGAAGAAATCGGTGGCCCTGTCCGGAGTGCCGGCCGGCAACACCGCCCTGTGCACCGTGGGCCGCGCCGGCAACGACCTGCATTACCGCGGCTACGACATCCTGGATTTCGCCGACGAGGCCGAGTTCGAGGAAGTGGCCTATCTCCTCGTGCACGAGAAGCTGCCCAACGCCGCCGAGCTGGCCGCGTACAAGGCCAAGCTGCGCGCGTTGCGCGGGCTGCCCGCCAACCTCAAGGCGGCGCTGGAATGGGTGCCGCCCTCGGCCCACCCCATGGACGTGCTGCGCACCGGCTGCTCGGTGCTGGGCAACCTGTCGCCCGAGAAGGACGACCACAACGTGCCCGGCGCGCGCGACATCGCCGACAAGCTCATGGCGTCGTTCGGCTCCATGCTGCTGTACTGGTACCACTACAGCCACAACGGCAAGCGCATCGAAGTCGAGACCGACGACGACTCCATCGGCGGGCACTTCCTGCGCCTGCTGCACGGCCGCGAGCCCTCGGCCGAGTGGGTGCGCGCCATGCACACCTCGCTCATCCTGTACGCCGAGCACGAGTTCAACGCCTCCACCTTCACCTGCCGCGTCATCGCCGGCACGGGCTCGGACATGCACTCGGCCATCACCGGCGGCATCGGCGCGCTGCGCGGCCCCAAGCACGGCGGCGCCAACGAAGTGGCCTACGAAATCCAGTCGCGCTACGACACGCCCGACCAGGCCGAGGCCGACATCGTGCGCCGCGTCCAGGCCAAGGAAGTGGTGATCGGCTTCGGGCACCCGGTGTACACCACCGGCGACCCGCGCAACAAGGTCATCAAGGAAGTGGCGCGGCGTCTCTCCAAGACGCGCGGCAGCATGAAGCTGTTCGACATCGCCGAGCGCCTGGAGACCGTGATGTGGCGCGAGAAGAAGATGTTCCCCAACCTGGACTGGTTCAGCGCCGTGTCCTACAACATGATGGAAGTGCCCACCGCCATGTTCACGCCGCTGTTCGTGATTTCGCGCACTTCCGGCTGGTCGGCGCACGTCATCGAGCAGCGCATCGACGGCAAGATCATCCGCCCCACGGCCAACTACACCGGCCCGGAAAACCTGAAGTGGACGTCGCTCAAGAACCGCAAGTAACCCATGCGAAACCGGATATTCAAATTGCCGAGGGGGTGGGTATGAGAAACCAGGCCGTTTCGGACGGAGTTTCGAATGACGTGACGCTGGGCCACTGCGTTGAATTGCTGGAAGCGCGGCGCGTTCTCGTGTGCGACGAGCTGGCGGGCTTCGCCCAGCCCGTGGCGGCGTGCGACGCCGACTTCAACGCGCTGCTCGCCGAGCGCGCCGCCATCGTGCAGGCCCTGGCGCAATTGCGGCCCCTGGCGCGGGCCGAGGCCGTCATTCCGCACCCGCGCGAGGACGGGCCGCATGCGCGCGAGGACCACTCCCCGCAGCTGCGCAACCGGCGGCGCGAGGACCACGAGAGGCGCATCGCCCTCGAGAGCCTGCACCACCATCCCGATTTGTTCAACGGTCTTTCTTCAACCCAAAAAAACCATCACTAAGGTCCACTAAGGTCACATGAGCGCACACATCAGCAACGTCCGTCCCAAACCCGACAAGGTCCTGGTCGACATCGTCGACTACGTCACCAAGTACAAGATCAATTCCGCCCTTGCCTACGAGACGGCGCGCAACTGCCTGATCGACACCCTCGGGTGCGGCCTGGAGGCGCTCGAGTACCCGGCCTGCACCAAGCTCATGGGGCCCATCGTCCCCGGCACCGTGGTGCCCAACGGCGCCAAGGTGCCGGGCACGCAGTTCCAGCTCGACCCGGTGCAGGCGGCCTTCAACATCGGCGCCATGATCCGCTGGCTGGACTTCAACGACACCTGGCTGGCCGCCGAATGGGGCCACCCCTCGGACAACCTGGGCGGCATCCTCGCCACCGCCGACTGGCTGTCGCGCAACGCCGTGGCCATGGGCAAGAAGCCCCTCACCATGCGCGACGTGCTCACCGGCATGATCAAGGCCCACGAGATCCAGGGCTGCATCGCGCTGGAGAACAGCTTCAACAAGGTGGGGCTGGACCACGTGGTGCTGGTGAAGGTCGCCTCCACCGCGGTGGTCGCACAGATGCTCGGCCTCACGCGCGAGGAGCAGATCAACGCCGTGTCGCTCGCGTGGGTCGACGGCCAGTCGCTTCGCACGTACAGGCATTCCCCCAATACGGGCTCGCGCAAGAGCTGGGCCGCGGGGGACGCGACCTCGCGCGCCGTGCGCCTCGCCCTCATCGCGAGGACCGGTGAAATGGGCTATCCCTCGGTGCTCACGGCGAAGACCTGGGGCTTCTACGACGTGCTCTTCAAGGGGAACGAGTTCAAGTTCCAGCGCCCTTACGAGAGCTACGTCATGG
>DATNCF010000525.1:0-2627 GCA_035571675.1 Burkholderiales bacterium
AAACATGCCGCTTCTGGTGCGGTCCGCATTGATCTCCTCGCCGCCGGTCTTCGTCTCGACGGTAAGCGATCGCGCCAGCCGCGGCCTGGCCAGCTCGATCAACCCCTGGCACTCCTCGTCCGACAACAGGCCGCCGAAAACCACGACTCGTGGGCTGTACATCGACTGCAGCACGCAGACCTGGCGATCGCCCGCGTCCAGGTACAACGGCGAATCGTCGAGTTCCGGGTCGGGCACGGGAGTCGCGGGAGGCAGGCCCTGTTCCACCGCTTGCCGTTCGAGGTGGTCGCGCAAGGTCGCCTCCATCGCTTCGATGGCGACATCCTCGTTCCACCCGGACGCCAGCATCGATTTGAGGACCGCTTCGGCGCTGTGGCCGGCCTGTGCCTGCTCGACAATCCAGCGCGTCAGCTCCGGAGTGATCTGCTGAGTTTGTGCCGTGCTCATGGTTCCATTTTGTGTCTGAATGTCGAGACGCGGGGAGGGCAGGAAAACCGAAATTGTGCCCTGGCCCCAACTGACTAGGGACGCCAGGCCCTGCTGCAGCCCCATTGGCAGCTTGCCACCACCACCACCAGGGCCGTGTAGGTCGCCATCTTGCCGTCGACGCCGAAATACCGCAGGCCGGCGGCCAGCACCAGCACGCCTGCTATTGAATTAATAGCAGCCTGGGCCCACCACGAAAGGAATCCGGGCGAGCGTGGCGTGACCAGCCGGGCCGCCAAGGCGACCAGCAGGGCAACGGCTACGGCCGGCGCCACAAAGCCCAGCAGGTGCAGGAAAAGGTCCACAGGGGCCATCTTGGGGGACTTGATAAATCGCAAGCGCTTGATTAGCCGGCAAATTTTATAATCCCGCCCATGGCAGTCTGGGCTCTGGGCATCAACCACACGACCGCGCCGCTGGACTTGCGCGGCCGCTTCGCCTATGCCATCGACCAGGTCGGGCCCACGTTGAAGGCCTTGCGCGAGTCGCTGTCGCGGCGGCCCGAGGCAGCCATCCTGTCGACCTGCAACCGCACGGAAATCTACTGCGCGGGCGAACACGGCGATATCGACAGCACCCTGGACTGGCTGGCACATTCGGGCGGCGTCTCGCCGGTGCTGCTGCGTTCGCATTCCTATACGCTGCACGATGGGCTGGCGGCGCGCCATGCGTTCCGCGTGGCCAGCGGCCTGGACTCCATGGTATTGGGCGAACCCCAGATCCTGGGCCAGATGAAGGATGCCGTCCGCGCCGCCGATCAAGCCGGTGCCCTGGGCACCACGCTCAACCAGCTGTTCCAGCGTTCCTTCGCGGTGGCCAAGGAAGTGCGCACGTCGACCGAGATCGGCGCCCATTCCATCAGCATGGCGGCCGCGGCGGTGCGGTTGGCCGGACAATTGTTCGAAGACATGGGCAAGATCCGTGTCCTGTTCGTCGGTGCCGGCGAAATGGTCGAACTCGCGGCGACGCATTTTGCCGCGCGCAATCCCAAGGGCATCGCTATCGCCAATCGCACGCTGGAGCGCGGCGAACGGCTGGCTTCGCGCTTCGGCGGCGAGGTGATGCGCCTCGCGGACCTGCCGGCGCGCCTGCACGAATTCGACGCCGTCATCAGCTGCACCGCCAGCACCCTGCCGATCATCGGCCTGGGTGCGGTGGAGCGCGCGCTCAAGGCGCGCAAGCACCGGCCGATGTTCATGGTCGACCTGGCTGTCCCGCGCGACATCGAACCCGAGGTCAAGGATCTCGAAGATATCTATCTCTACACGGTAGACGACCTGGCGAACGTGGTGCAGACCGGCCAGGCCAACCGACAAGCCGCGGTGGCCCAGGCCGAGGCCATCATTGACGCCGGCGTGCAGAGCTTCCTTCACTGGATGGACCAGCGCCGCAGCGTGCCGCTCATCCTGCAGCTCAATGCGCAAGCCGACGAGTGGCGCGCGCTGGAGTTGGCGCGGGCGCGCAAGATGCTGGCCAAGGGCGAGAACGTCGACGCGGTGCTGGACGCGCTCTCCAAGGGCCTGACCCAGAAGATGCTGCACGGCGCCATGGCCGAACTTCATGCCGGCGACGCCGAGGCGCGCCAGCGCGCCAGCTCCGCGATCCAGCATTTCTTCCTGCGCAAAGAGCGTTAGCTGCGCTGCTTGCTGCTTGATTGGCGCGCCTCTGCCTTTTTGAACGCAGAGGACGCAAAGGTACGCAGAGGACGCAGAGAATTCAATTTTTCCTGGTCTTCCTCTGCGAACTCCGCGTAATCTCTGCGCCTTTTGCGTTCAAAAAGACCTCAGCACACCAATAACAGATTCAGTGAAGACCTTCCTCCGCCAGCAACTCGAACGCTACCCGGTCCGCCTCAAGGAACTGGACTTCTTCCTGTCGCAGCCGGACGTGGTCGGCAATATGGAGCGCTTTCGTGCGCTGACGCGCGAGCACGCGGAAGTCAGCACAGTCGCCGCGCTGTATGAACGCTTCAGGGAACGCGAAGCCGGCCTGGCACAGGCGCAGGACATGCTGGAAGATCCGGAGATGGCCGAGATGGCGCGCGACGAGATCGCCGCGATCGAAGCGGAGCTGCCCGAACTGGAAGACGAGCTGCAGCGCATGCTGCTCCCCAAGGACCCGGACGACGCGCGCAACACCTT
>DATNCF010000526.1:0-2449 GCA_035571675.1 Burkholderiales bacterium
TTCCGATAAGGCCGTAGCCCGCTGCACAGCTCCTGCGCCGCCATGGTCTGCCCCAGCGCGCAGATGTCGTCCTTCTCCCCCTCCACCGTCAGCAGCGCCGTCTTCTTGATGGCGCGCGGGTGGATGGTGTTGCCGTGCCACTTCAGCTTGCCTTGCGGCAGGTCGAAGTCCTGGAACACCGTCTTCACCGTTTCGAGGTAGAACTCGGCCGGCAGGTCGAGCACGGCGAAGTACTCGTCGTAGAAGCGGCGCGTGTGCTCGGCCGCGTCCTGCTCCCCGAGGGCGAGGTGCTCCACCAACTCCATGTGCGCGCCGATGTGGCGCTCCAGGTTCATGGCCATGAAGGCCGAGAGCTGCACGAAGCCGGGGTAGACGCGGCGGCCGGCGCCGGCGTGGCGCTGCGGGACTTTCGCGATGAGGTTGTTTTCGAACCAGCCGATGTTGTGGCTGGTGGCGAGTTCGTTCACCTTGGTGGGGTTGACGCGGCAGTCGATGGGGCCGGCCATGAGCGTCATGCTGCGCGGCTGCGCCGGGTTGTTGTCCTCGGCCATCACCGCGGCGGCGGCGAGCGCCGCCACGCAGGGCTGGCACACCGCCACCAGGTGCGCGCCCGGCCCCATGGCCTCGAGGAAGCGGATGATGTGGTCCACGTACTCGTCGAAGCCGAACCGGCCGTCGGCCAGCGGCACGTCGCGGGCATTGTGCCAGTCGGTGATGTAGACGTCGTTCTCGGGAAGCAGCGTCTCCACCGTGCCGCGCAGCAGCGTGGCGAAATGGCCCGACAGCGGCGCCACCACCAGCACGCGCGGCTGGGCCACCGGCGTGTCCTTGGCGAAATGCAGCAGCGTGGCAAAGGGCGTCACCTCGGCCGGCTCTTCGCGCACCGCCACTTCGCGCTCGTGAATACGCCCCTCGAGCTCGATCTTCATTACCACCGAGCGAATGGCGTAGGGCGGCCGCGTGTGGGTGAGCCGGGTCTGGCCCATCACCTCGCAGGCCGCGGCCAGATTGCGCGCCAGGAAGCCGCGCGAAATGTCGGGCATGCCCGGAATGCCGGGAAAGGGCTGATGCAGCGCAGCGGCCGCATAGCGGGCCATGGCCCGCACCGGCTCCATCAGATCCGATGCGGCCTCGTAGGCCAGGTACATGGCGTCAGACATGCTGCGGCACCGCCATGACAGACAACGCTCCCTGAGTCATGAACATCCTTTGGCCTGAGCGGGCGGCGCAGGAAGCGTCCATGGCGCTCCCGTTATTTACAGTCACCTGATTTACAGCCACCCGATGCCTATAGTATGCTGCGACGCAGCAAGGTTGTCCATGGGTTCGGCGCGGCGGTAAGCTGGCGAGACCTGGAATTCATGCGGAGACGAGGCAGGAGAGGCGGCCGTGACGGCATCGCTCACCATCAGCAGCAAGAACTATTCATCCTGGTCGCTGCGCGGCTGGCTGCTGTGCAAGCTGGCCGGGCTGGAATTCAGCGAGAAGCCGGTGCCCAGCGACGACCCGTCCACGCGCGCCGAACTGCTGCTGCTCTCGCCCTCCTTTCTCGTGCCCTGCCTGCGCCACGAGGGCGTGACGGTGTGGGACACGCTGGCCATCGCCGAGTACCTGCATGAACTCAAGCCCGAGGCGGGCCTGTTCCCCAAGGACCGCGTGGCGCGCGCGCACTGCCGCGCCGTGTCGGGCGAAATGCACTCGGGCTTTTCCAACCTGCGCTCGGCCCTGCCCATGAACCTCAAGGCCCACTACCCCAACTTCAAGGTCTGGGCCGGCGTCACGGCAGACATCGAGCGCGTCACGGCCATCTGGCGCGACTGCCTGGACACTTATGGCGGCCCCTACCTGTTCGGCGACACGGTGACCGTGGCCGACGCCATGTACGCGCCGGTGTGCACGCGCTTCCGGACCTACGACGTGAAGCTCGATCCCCTCTGCAGCGCCTATTGCGACCGCATACTGCAACTGCCGGCCATGCAGGAATGGATGGCCGCGGCGCAAAGCGAGCCCGATGACGTGGAAGAACTCGACGCCGAGTTCTGAATCGTTCGCGTCATTGCGGTTCGTACCCGGGCGCAGTCCGGTTTTTATGCAGATGGTATGCTGAGCGCCCCTTGTCCTCGGACGCCGGGCATCGGCGTCGAACCATGACCATCAGCATCGAACACCTCGCCGAACTGCTGTCGGGCATCGCCCGCTCGCAGCAGGCCATTATCGACGCGGTGGAGCGGGCCAACGCCGGCTGGCGCAACACCCATCTCACGCCGGTGCTGAACGTCGCGGCCAACATGCGCCAACCCGAGCCGCGGCTGATCGACCTGCCC
The DNA here is from genome assembly GCA_035571675.1 of Burkholderiales bacterium. Lineage (GTDB taxonomy): Bacteria > Pseudomonadota > Gammaproteobacteria > Burkholderiales > SG8-39 > CAIYPG01. Next base: position 2,325 of record DATNCF010000526.1, read on the forward strand.
GCGCGCATCCTGCTGCGCTACCAGGGCCGCACCGCCATCGATACGGCCGCCATCGTGGCCGACCTCGAGCGTCTGTTCGCGGCGCCCCCGGGGGGCACCGCGGCCGACCCCGCCGCCGCCATGGC
>DATNCF010000527.1:0-3784 GCA_035571675.1 Burkholderiales bacterium
CGGCGTGGACGCCGTCGAACCCATCGGTGGCATTAACCAGCTGACCGAGTTGCGCCTCGTGGCCAACGCCGTCTATCGGGCCTTCAGCTTCAACGACTCCAATCTGAGCGGCCCGGCCACCATCTTCGACCAGATCGCTACGGTGGACAGCGTCACCAGCAATATGAACGGCGGCAGCGCCGGCTCCTCGGCACTGGTGCAGGTCCAGCGCTACATGCTGATGGGCAACAGCTTCGACCAGGCGGGCGGCGGCGAGCACACGGTGCGTTTGCAGTACGGCAACTACGCCACGCTCAACAACAACACGCTCCAGGGCGCCCCGGCCAACAAGCACGCGCTGACCATCCGCGCCCGGTCCACCACCGAAAGCGTGGGCAACAACGCCGCCTGCGTCGCCAGCCCGAACTGCCAGACGCAGTACATCGAGGTGTCCGACAATAAGTTCATCGCCGCCTCGGCTTCTTACGCAGTGTTTTACGGGCCGCAGGATTCGACCAACGCAGAGCGGGTGGTCAACGTCATCACCGAGCGCAATTGGTTCACGGCAGGGACGAGCCAGCAGTATGCCCTTGTGGACCAGGGGCAGTATCAGACCATCCGCAACAACGTGTTCGACACCAGCACGTCCCAGGCAAATAACGCCATGCTGGCGAACTCCAACGCCGCATACAACCCGGCAGCGTGGGGCAACCACTACTATTTTTACAACAACACGATTTACAGCAGCGCCAATCCGTGCGGGAACTGCCGCGGCGTGGACATTGATGTAAACACCCAGAACGTCCTCGTGGCAAACACGCTGGTTTACTGGCCGCACTTCACCGCTACCGCCGTGGTTACCTGTGGGCAGAGTTCGACGCTCACAACCTGCACCGCCAATGGGCTGACCACTGCGACGAATACCGGGACGACAACCACTGATCCCAGGTTCGCCAGTGTCTCGCCCTTCACCCCGGCCAATGCCAAAATCACGGCTGGCAGTTATGCCATCGGTGGCGGCACGTCAGAGCCAGTGTGGTCGGACCTCTTCCTGACCAGCGAGCCATCACCTCGTGACATGGGCGCGGTATCCCACTAGGCGGCGTGATCTAAAACCGAAAAGCAAGCTGCCACCCGCCAGCATCAGCGCCCATTGATCAGGCTCTGGCACTGGGTTCGCGTAGACACGCAGAGCAATTGAGAGTTCGTCTTCATACACATTGGTATCAATGTCACCGTATATAGGGCCGCACTCACTGGGCCCGAGTGCGTCGCAATAATCAGTTGGCAATTGCCTCGTAAATTCACGGTAATGGGTGTGGGCGAAGAGGTCCCAATAGCCAGGTTGATCAAACGTTACGTCAAATGACATATGTGCATCCAGCGACTGCCCTGGCGCCAGCACGAAACCGGTCGACAGATCACTTACTAGCGCTCCCGTTGGAGCCGCGCCGAAAAGAAGATCAACCGTTGTATCGCCGTTTAGAAACTCTATAAGGGGTTTAGAAAACCCTTGCTGTATGGCCTCCTGTGCCGCATTCGCGTTCAGCAGAGAAAGATCGGTCGGCGAAAAGGCAACCTGTACAGAATAAGTCGCCGTCTGGCCCAGGCGCACATCGGTTGGACCGCTCAGTTCAAAAAAAGTGAAGCCGGCGCGCGCTGACGAACTCATCAGCATCAGCGTCATAACAGCACAAGCTGCTTTCCACTTCATGGTGGCCCTCCCGAGCCGGTTATTTGCGCGAATGTCCAGTCCGCGCGGTCATTGTATTGGGGCTTCAGGTCACCGCCAAATTTAAGACATTGGCATGTGAGCCATCGCCCGTCGCGATGGCTCCGCGATGTCACAGCACCGCAACAGAACGCCCCTCCACGGGGCGTTTTCATTGGGAGCGCCGATGAAAACCTACTCGCGCCTTTGGGAGCGGCTGTACAACACGCCGCTCCTGCTGCACCCGGACAAGGCGGCCGTCATCGAGGCCGTGTTCCGCGCGCACCTGGCCGGCGGCCTCCCTTCGCGCCGCGCCATGGAGGACGACGGTCCGCCGGAGACGGCCGAGCAGCGTGCCGAGCGCCTGCAGGCCGAGCGCGCGGCGCGCTATTCCGGCATCGAGCTCGCCTACCGGCCCGACAAGCCCTACGCCATGACCACCGGCGGCGTCGCGCTCATCCCGGTCATGGGCACGCTGGTGCAGCGCTCGAGCTGGATGGACGCCATGTCCGGCCTCACCAGCTATTCCGACATCGCGCAGCTGGTGGGCGCGGCCCTGGGCGACAACGAGGTCAAGGCCGTCCTGCTGGAGCTGGACACGCCCGGCGGCGAGACCTCGGGCCTGTTCGACCTGGCCGCCACGCTGGTGGAAGGGCGGGAACCGAAGCCCCTGTGGTCCTTCGCCAACGAGCAGGCCTTCTCCGCGGGCTACGCAATCGGCTGCAGCGCGGAGAAGTTTTTCCTGCCGCGCACCGGCCTAGCCGGCTCGGTGGGCACGATCGCGCTGCACGTCGACCAGTCCAAGCGGGACGCCAGCCAGGGCTATGTCTACACGGCCATCTACGCCGGCGCGCACAAGAACGACCTGTCCAGCCACCAGCCGCTGTCCGATCCGGCGCGCGAGTTCGTGCGCAAGCTGGTGAACGACGTGAACGACATCTTCATCGCCCATGTGGCGTCGAGCCGCGGCCTCACCGAGCAGGCCGTGCGCGACACCCAGGCCGCGATCTTCACCGCGCCGGAGGCCGTGGAGATCGGCTTCGCGGACGGCATCGCCACGCTGGATGAGACGGTCGACCGGCTTGAGCAGTCGCTGCGCGAGCCCTCGCAATTTTTTTCAACCGGTCCAATTTCGGCTGAATCGCCGGCCGCGGACCTTTCAATGGAGGCATCAATGAGCACTGCAAACAACGCGGCCGGCGGCGCCGGAGCGAAAACCTACACCCAGGCGGACATCGACGCTGCGGTCGCCGCCGCTATCGGCACGGCGCGCACCTCGGCCGTGGCCGAGGCCCAGGCCCGGATCCAGGCCATCGTGGGGAGCGATGAGGCCAAGGGCCGCGCCGACCTGGCCAACCACCTGGCGTTCAGCACCGGCATGTCCGCGGACGATGCCAAGGCCATCCTGGCCAAGTCGCCCGCCCAGGCGGCACCCGCCGCGGCGGCCGATGGCGCAGCCGGCGCGGCGAAGGGCGGCAAGGGTGGCACCGGCTTCGACAAGGCCATGAGCCAGGTCAACAACCCGAGCCTCGGCCAGGACGCCAATGGCGGCGAGGCGAAGCCCCCTGTCGTCATCGACGCCCAGGCCATCTTCGCGCGCCGCGCGGAGGTGGCGCGCAGCTAAGCCGCGCGGACCCTCCACGCCATCCATCCAACTTTCTGAAAAGGACATTTCAATGTCTCTCACCGAAAAGGCCCATGCCTGGGGCTTCCTGCTCAGCGAGCAGGACAACGGCAACCTGTCGCGCGACAACGGCACCCTGATCAGCGGCCAGAACCTCGGCGCGGGCACCGTGCTGGGCAAGATCACGCTCGGCACCGCCACGGCCGCGGCCAAGGCCGGCGGCAACAGCGGCAACGGCACCATCACCATGGACGGCTCCACACCCGTCCTGGCCTTTGCCGACGTCGGCGTGTACACGGTGCGCTGCATCACCGCGGCCGCGAACGGCGGCGTGTTCGAAGTCAAGAACCCCACCGGCCGGTCGCTCGGCACCGTCACCATCAGCGGCGGCGCCGGCGGCACCGGCTCCTTCGCCGACCAGGTCAAGTTCGTGCTGACCGACGGCACCGGCGACTTCGCGGTGGGCGACG
>DATNCF010000528.1:0-3972 GCA_035571675.1 Burkholderiales bacterium
TCGGCGTGAAGCGCGGCGACGCGGTGGTGCTGCTGGTCACGCATCCCATCGCGCTGGCGCGCATCTGGTTCGCGGCGGCGCGGCTGGGGGCGTTCGTGGTGCCGCTCAATGTGGACATTCCCGCGGTCGCCATGGCCGGCATCGTGCAGGGCATGGACCCGGCCGTCATCGCCGCCCAGCCCGAGTTCGCCGCGCAGGCCGAGGCCCTGCGCGCAGCCGCGCCGCGTGCGGCGTTCCTCGACGTGCTGCGCTTGCCGGAACAGGATCCTGCAGCCTCATCGATTGCCGCGCACTGGAGCGACACGGCCATGGTGCTGGGCAGTTCGGGCAGCACCGGCATCCCGAAGCGCATCCTGCTGTCGCACCGCTACGTCATCCACATCGCGCAGGAGCAGGCCAAGGCGCGCGGCATCGCGGCAGGCGAAGTGCTGTACTCGCCCCTGCCGGTGTTCCACATCAACGCCGTCACCACCACGCTGATCTCGGCGCTGCTGGCGCGCAGCGTGGGCGCCTTCGACGCCAAGTTCAGCGCGCGCGCCTTCTGGGACCGCTGCCGCCACCACAACGCGCGCCACGTGTCGTTGATCGGCTCCATGATTCCCAAGCTGCACGCCCTGCCGGCGCGCGAGGACGACGCCCGCCAGCCGCTGCGCACCATCCTGACTTCGCCCTCACAGCCGGAAATCATCGCCGCCATGAAGGCGCGCTTCGGCGTGCGCTTCATCTACGCCTTTGGGCTCACCGAGGCCACGCCCATGATCGGCCCCGATGCCGAGGAGACCCTGCCGGCCGGCAGCACCGGCCGCGCCAGTCCCTGGTTCGAGGTGGAACTGCACGACGAGCACGACGAGCCCGTGCCCGAGGGCGAAGTGGGCGAGATCGTGTGCCGGCCACGCGCGCCCGGGGTGATGTTCGGCGGCTACCTGGGCAACCCCGAGGCCACGGCGCGCGCGCTGCGCGGGCTGTGGTTCCACACCGGCGACCTGGGCCGGCGCCTGCCGGGCGGCTGCTACGCGTTCACGGGACGCGCCGCCGACCGGCTGCGCCGCGGCGGCGAGAACATTTCGGCGCACGAAGTCGAGGCCGTGCTGCTGCTTATCCCCGGCGTGAGCGAGGCGGCGGCGCACAATGTGGTGGGCTCTGCGAGCGAGGATATCCGCGTGGTCATCGTAACCGCCGAGGGAGCGAGCGTGGAGGCGCGCACCGTGGCCGAGTTTGCGGCGCGCCACCTGCCGCGCTTCGCCCAGCCCCGCTATCTCGAATTCGCCCAGGCGCTGCCGCGCGCCGCCAGCGACCACCTGCGCCGGAGCGAATTGATCGCCCAGGGCGTTGGCCCCCAGGCCATCGACCTGTTTGAACTGCGCAAGGGCGGGAGCGCCTCTTAGCCCAAGTGCAAAATCGCTTTCCCGCTCAGTGGATATAGGCCAGAGCGACGCCCGACGCAGCCCCGGCGATCACCACCACAATCGGCGGCGCGCGCCATACCGTGAGCAGCATGAAGCCGGCCAGCGCCACGGCAAAGTCCGCGGATGAACCGACCGCGCCGGTCCACACCGGCTGGTACAGCGCGGCGGCCAGCAATCCGACCACGGCCGCGTTCACGCCGCGCACCATGGCCTGCGCGGAGGAACGCTGGCGCAGCGACTGCCAGAACGGCAATGCCGCTACCAGGATAAGCAGTCCCGGCAGGAAAATCCCGACCAGGCCCAGGGCCGCCCCTGCCACGCCCTGCGGGCCGGGTTGGGCCAGCGCGCCGAGGTAGGCGGCGAAGGTGAACAGCGGACCGGGCATGGCCTGCGCCGCGCCGTACCCGGCCAGGAACGCGTCTTCGCCCACCCATCCCGGCGGAACCAGGGCCTCGCGCAACAATGGCAGCACCACGTGGCCGCCGCCGAACACCAGCGCGCCGGCGCGATAAAAGGCCTCGAACACGGCCATGCCGGCGTTGCTTCGCGCCAGCAGCGGCAGGCCGAACAGCAGCAACAAAAACAACCCCAGAGCCGCCAGCCCCGCCGCGCGCGGCACGGGAACGTGCAGGGGCGTGCCCGGTGCTTCGGATGCGGCGCGGCAAAGCAGCGCGCCGGCGGCCGCCCCCAGGACGATGACGGCGATTTGCGCCGCTGCTGCCGTCGCGCTGAACAGCATGATGAGCGCCGCCGCCAGGGCGATGCCGGCGCGCGTGCGATCGGGGCACAGGGTGCGCGCCATGCCCCACACCGCCTGCGCCACGATGGCCACGGCCACCAGCTTGAGGCCGTGCACCAGGCCCGCCCCCACGCTCCCCGTGAGGGCGGGCGCGCCCAAGGCAAACAGCGTGAGCAGGCAGGCGGAAGGCAGGGTGAAGCCCACCCAGGCAGCGAGCGCCCCGGCCCAGCCTGCGCGCGCGAGGCCAATGGAAAAACCCACCTGGCTGCTGGCCGGACCCGGCAGGAACTGGCACAACCCGACCAATTCCGCGTAGGCGCGCTCGTCCATCCAGCGCCGGCGGAGCACGAACTCGTCGCGGAAATAGCCCAAGTGGGCGATGGGACCGCCGAAAGAACTCACCCCCAGGCGGAGAAAGACGGCCAGGACTTCAAGGGCGGAGCCTCGGGCTTGGGGAACGGGCTCGGCCGTCGCTTGCATGGCCGGGAGTTTACTTGTGCGCAGGGTGCTGTGCTCAGCCTGGCGTGCCCTTGGCTCCGTAGGCAAAGGCCAACTGTCCTATCACGGCCGAGCCGAGCAATACGGCCGCCGTGGGCAGGGCCGATGTCACGGGTCCGAGGCTCACCAGGACGGTGCACAGCGCGCCATAGACCATCTGCGCCGTGCCGTAGAACCCGGAAGCGGCGCCCACGGCCTTGGGATCGGCGCTGAGCGCCAGCACGGCCGAGTTGGGACCGGCGATGCCGGCGCCGTAGGAAATGATGAACATGGAGCCCATCAGCGAAACCACCGACAGCGTGCCGCTCAATTCCGCGGCCATGAGGAGTCCGGCACCCGCGAGCTGGGCGGTGCTGCCGAAGCGCACCAGGCCGCGCGAGCGGAAGCGCTTCACCAACCGGTTCGAGGTGAAGGAGCCGGCGCCGATGGCGCAAAACGGCACCAGGTAGTACAGCCCCACTTCCTCAGTCGGACGGTGCAGCACGTTGACCAGGATGAAGGGCGAGGCAGAGAAGAAGGCATACAGGCTGGTGGAGGTGCAGGAGCCTCCCAGGCAGTAGCCGCGGAACATGCGCAACCGCACCAGCCCGGGGTAGCTGCCCAGCACGCGCAGGACGCTGGCTTCGGGATTGGGGTGCCTTAGTGTTTCGGGCAAGGTCAGCGCGGCGATCGCCAGCACCGCCACCCCGCCGAGCGCGATGGCCGCGAAGGTGGCGCGCCAGCCCAGCCACGCGGCCAGGTAGCCGCCGATGGGCGGCGCCAGTGCCGGCGCCACCGCCATGGCCGTCATCAGCATGGACATGGCGGCGGCGGCCTTGTCGGGCGTGCTGCCGTCGCGGGTCATGGCCCGGCCCAGCACCAGGCCAGAGCAGGCGCCCAGCGCCTGGAACACGCGCGCGGCCAGCAACTGCCCCACGCTGCCGGCGAACGCGGCGGCAACGCTGGCCAGCACGTACAGCGTCATGCCGATGAGCAGCAACGGGCGCCGCCCGTGGCGGTCGGACAAGGGGCCGTACACCGACTGGCCGACGGCCAGGCCGAGCACGTACAGCGTGACGCTGAGCTGGATGGATCCGGAGGAAGCGTGCAGATCGTGTGCCACCGCGGGCAGCGCCGGAATGACCATGTGCAGCGCCATGGTGCCGAGGGCGGTGATGGCGACCAGCAGCGGCAGGCGGGGCGCGGCGCGGCGCCCGAACGGAGGACGAAAAAGAATGTTCAAGGCGGCCGAGTATATCTTGCCGGCCCGCCGTCCATCCGATTCTTCTCACCGGCGGAGCGCCACTGTGCGGCGCGGCGTTGCCCGTTACAATGCCGCGCACCAGACCA
>DATNCF010000529.1:0-6756 GCA_035571675.1 Burkholderiales bacterium
TGCCGATAATTTGATCGCGCTCGGCGTCGCCAAGGAAGTCAAAGAGCCGGAAGACGCGCCCGGCCGCAAGGAACGGCTCGCCGCGGAGAAAGCCGCCAAGCAGCAGGCCGCCGATGACGCTGCGCGTGCGGCCGCCATGGCCGAAGCGACGAACCGCGGCGCGGAACTGGTCGAGGCCAACGCCAAGCTGGCGGCGTCCGCGAAGGCCTCGGCCGACGAACTGGACAAGCTGCGCGCGGAGCTCTCGGACGCGCAGAAAAAGGCCGAGCAGCTCACGGCTGAAAACACCCGCCTGGCCGACGCCCTGAAGGAATCGCAAGCGCAGCTGGAGGCGATGAGGGCAGCCAAGCCAGCCGCCGGCGGCGCTGAGGGCGGTGCCGATACCAAGCCGCCTGCCGAACAGCAGCAGTAACCCGTGATCAGCACCGAGGCCTTTTTCACCGCCTTCGACCAGGCGGGGTTCCTGACGCAGGTGTCGTGGACCCCGTCCCTGTCCGCCGGCGGCGGCCCGGCGCAGACGCCCAAGGTGCGCTTCCGCGAGACCGACCATGCCGCCAACGGCACGGCTCTCAGTACCGAATACACCATCGAGTACCCGGCCACGGTGCTGGTGGGCCTCAAGCGGGGTGAAGTGGTGATGATCGCCATGGAGGCCTACACCGTGCGCGAAGAACCCTCCAAGCAGCTCGACGGCAGCCGCCTCATGGCCAAGCTGAGGAAGGGAGCCTGAGCGTGGGCGCGATTCCATCATGACCGCCTCCGTGTACGAGCGCATCGCCGAGGCGGTGAAGACCGCGCTTACCGGCCAGGTGAGCGGCATCTCCCTAGTGGAGCGCGACCGCGAGGACCTGGTGGCGCGCGACGAAGGCGACAGCATCAACATCACCACCGACGCGGCGAACACCAAGCCGTTCGGCGAAGCCGTCGACGACAACGAGCTCACCATCGATGTGCATATCAACGTGCGCGGAGATCCGTTCGAGACCAGGGCCGACGCCTACGCCAAGCAGGTCCACGGCCTGGTGACCGGCCGCAACTACGCCGGCGATGGCCTCAAGCTCGCGCGCATGCCGCGCCTCGTGCAGCAGGACTGGACCGGTGAGGCCGGCGACGAGACGCCCGGCACCCGGACCATGAAATACGCCTTCCGCTTCCTCACCCTGGCGGCCGACATTTCGGCCCAGCCCTGAAAGGACATTCCATGAGCGAGATCCACACCCCGGCCGCGGTCGGCTTCATCGGCAGTCCCGCCGATCCCGCCGCCACGGCCTCCGCGTCGCCTAGCCTCACCATCCCCGCTGCATCGCTGGCCAAGATCGAGGAGTGGGCCCGCGACCATTTCGAGGGCGCGCTCCAGGGCCTGGATGACGAGGGCCACGCGCTCGCGCGCAAGGCGCTCGATTCCCTCAAGGGCGCCGCCGGCGAGGCCGGCGTCGACGCCCGCAACGTCGAGGCCTGGTTCGTCCATTTTTTCCACAACTCCGCGGTCTCCACGAACACGGCCGCCTTCAACGCACTCCACGCCGCCAAGCAGAAGCTGCTCGACGTCGTGATTTCCGTCGTCCCCGCCGTCGTTCCCTAATCGGCGCCCCGCTGCAACTTCCACTGCAACTTCACTGAAAGGAAAACACCATGCAATTCGGATTCGGTTCCGGCGCCGGCTGGGTCGTGGAGAGCATCTCCAACCCCACCCCGGGCGCCATCGGCATCATGCAGGAGGCCTCGGTCGACTTCGCGCGCAGCGTGAAAGAGCTGACCGGCACCTATGCCTTCCCGGTCGCGGTGGGCGCGGGCACGGGCAAGATCTCGGGCAAGACCAAGTTCGCCCAGTTCTCCGGCCGCATCATCAACCTGTTCTTCGGCAGCACGAAGGCTACCGGCCAGACCCTGGTGGCCCCAGGCGAAGCGGGGACGGTGCCGGCGCCGTCCGGCCCGTACACCGTCACGGTGGCCAACAGCGCCAATTTCGGAATCGACCTGGGCGTGAAGAATGCCACCACCGGCATTCCGCTCACGCGAGTGGCGAGCGCGCCGGCGACCGGCCAGTACGCGGTCTCAGCGGGCGTCTATACGTTCGCTGCGGCCGACACCGGCCTGGGCGTGAAGATCGACTACACCTACTCGGCGGCGGGTTCCGGTGAAACCGTGTCGGTGGCCAACCCGCTGATCGGCGCGGCCAACTTTTTCAAGGCCGTCTTCACCCAGCTGTACGGCACGGCGCGGAACACCCTCACGCTGAACGCCAATGTGTTCACCAAAATGGGCACGGGCACCAAGCTGGAGGACTTCACCATGCTCGACATGGACTTTTCGTCCTTCGCGGACAGCGCCAACAACCTGCTTACCTGGAGCTTCGCCGAGGCCTCCTGATGAACGAGCAGCAGAGCATCCTCGTCTCGAACCTCCTCAACGGCGTGGCCGTTGGGGAGGCCGCGCGCGCCGCCGGCATGGGCGAGGAGGCCGCCATGCAGCTTTTCCTCGACGTGATGCGCGCCGTCGAGGAATACCAGGTCATCCATTGCATGCCTTTCTTCGGCTGCCGGACGCTGGGGGAGGCCATGCGCAACCGCATGAGCGTCTTCCACGCCCTGCAGGCCATCGAGCGCTGGGACGAGATCGAGCGTCCCTTCATGCTGGATCTGCTCAAGCGCAAGGGCGTGGAGATCCACGGCCTGGACCGCGCGGAGCAGGAAGCTATCGTGCGCCGGACCATGATGGCCCTCGCGCACTACCTGCCGCCGGCAAAACTCAAGGAATTCGAGCGCGGCCGCGTGAAGTGGGCCATGGCACACCCGGCCGAGTGCATCGCGGCCATGGAGCGCTTTGTCTCGCTCACCGAGCCGCACGTCCTGAAGAACGTCAAGCATTTCATGGGCGACAACGGCAGCACCTTCGGCGTGGTCATGCAGGCCGCCGGCGAGCTGCCTTCAAGGGGATCATTTTGAGCATCGCAATCGAAATCGACGGCAAGACCTACCAGGCGCGGCGCGTGAACCTGGCCACGGTCAAAAAGCACGAAGCTTTCTTTCGCCGCTATATGGACCCGAAGAAGGCTCCGGAGGACGTCCAGCTGGAGGACATCATGGAAATGGGCAAGATCATCCATGAATGCGTGGTCCGCGAGGAGAAGGACACAACCCTCGACCAGATCCTCGAGGGTCTGGATTTTGAATCCGCGCCAATGGTGTACATGCGGCTGCTCGCCGGAAGCGGGTTTGAAGCCAAGGGGGAGGCGAAGCCGGCGAATTCCCCGACATAGACGCGCTCATCGCGTGGCTGTGCCGCGTGCTCGGCTGGACCTGGGAAGAGGCCGAGCAAATGGATTTCGTCCGGCTGCCGCACATCTTCCGGCAGTTCGAAATCACGCCTCCGCTTCACGTCCTGGTTGGCCAGATAGCCCGTTACATCGGCTACGACTGGGACGCCCCTGCCGATCTCCCCGCGGGCTATGCGCCGGCGCCTGAAATGGGTGCCGGCAACCTGCTCGACGCCTTCTCCACGCCCGCTTCTGACAACCTGACCGGAAACCCCGCATGAGCAATCGCGAGTTCCGAACCGACATCACCGCCGACGGCGCGCAGTACGACGCCACCATGGAGGCGGCGGCCGTCAAGGCCATGACCACCGCCCAGGTGATCCAGTCCTCCATGCGCGAGGCCTCGGTAGGCATGATCGCCGCCATGGACCAGGTGAAGAGCCAGGTACAGACGTCATTCGACGGCATCAAGGGCATCTTCGACCAGTTGAAAGGTTCGATGCTCGCCGTCACCGGTGCCATGGCTGGCGGCGCCATGCTGGGCAAGTTCGTCAGCGACTCCGCCAAGGCCACGTCGGAAACTCAGCTCCTCGCCCGAATGCTGGGCACCACTACCCAGGAGGCGACCGCGCTTCGGATCGCACTTGGGGACATCGGGCTAACCGCCGAAGACTACACGGGCATGGTCGGCAAAATGACCATGAAGCTCCGCGAGGGAGAGGAGCGCTTCAATGAGCTGGGTGTCAAGACCCGCGGCGCCAACGGCGAATTGCTGAATACCGAGCAGATCACCGCCAACACGATTTCCACGCTGGAGAAATTCAAGGCCGGAACGGACCGCAATTTGGCTTCTACCGAATTCTTCGGTCGAGGGTGGGCCGAAGTCATGAAGCTAATGAAGCTGACCCCTGCGCTCATGGAGGAGGCGCGCGCCAAAGCTGAAGCCCTCCAGATGACCGTGGGGCCGGAAGGCGCTCAGCGGGCCAAGGAATACAAGCTCGCGGTGAACGACGTGAAAGACGTCATGGAGGCGATCGCCAACCGCGTCGGCCAGGCCGTCATGCCCGTTCTCACCGACCTGGGCAACTGGCTGAAGGACGTGGGCCCTGTCGCCGTCCAGATCATGCGCATTGCGCTGGCGGACCTCATGAGCGCCTTCTACGCGCTCCAGGTTGCCGTGCGCGTAGTGTATGAGTTCATTGTCGGTACCTTCCGCATGGTGGGCGAGGCGATCCGCGCGCCGCTCGAGGCCGCCTGGATGGCCATCCACGGCGACCTCAAGGGCGCAGCGGAGCGCATGAAGGAAGTCGGCGAAAACTGGAATGAGATCTGGGGCCGGGCCTTCAAGAAAACCGAGCAGTCCGCCCAGGAGTCGGCCACGCGCATCAAGCAGCTCTGGAGCTTCGACGCCGAGCAGGGCGCGAGTCGCTCAATGGAGAAGGGCGGCAAGTCCTACACGCCCAAGGCGGATAAGGACAAGTCGCAAATGTCCTCGTTCGAGACCGAGCTCGCCCGGCAGCGCGATGCCTACGAGCGCATGAAGCTCGACCAGGGCTCCTTCGAAACCTACACGCTGGCCATGGAGTCGGCCTACTGGAAGAAGATCCTCGACAACGCCGACCTCAGCGTGAAGGACCGCGAGGCGGTGCTGCGCAAGTACTACGAGGCCGAGCGCGGCCTGCGGAAGCAGGCCTTCGAAGCCGAGATCGAGGACTACAAGGCGCGCATCGAGGCCAACCGCAAGGGTTCGGTGGAGCGCATCCAGATCGCCGGCGAGGAGGCCGCCAAGGTCAAGGAGAAGTTCGGCGAGCAGAGCAAGGAATACCGCGCCGCCCTGGCGCAGATGTCGCAGCTCGCGCGCGAGCGCGCGGAGGAGCAGAAAAAGCTGGCCGAGCTGCAGCTCGAGGCCGAGCGCAATGAAAAGCTGGGCGAGATCGCCCTGGAGCGCGATCACCTCGACGCCCTGGAGAAGCTCGGCATCATCAAGTCCCAGGACAAGATCGCGCGCCTCAAGGCCCTCGCCGAGCAGGAATACCAGATCCGCCTGGAGGAACTGCAGGCCGAGTGGGAGCTGGCCGCCGAGGACGAGGTGCAGCAGGCCAAGGCGCTGGAGCGCATCGCGGAGCTGCGGCGCAAGCATTCGCTCGACATGCAGAAGCTGGATGAGCAGTCCGCGGAGGCCACGAAAAAAAGCCTGGACCAGTGGATCGACCCGATCACCTCGGGCATCCAGACCATGACCAACGGCATGCTGCAGGGCACCCAGAAGCTGTCGCAGATCATGGCCAACTTCTGGCGCAACCTGGCCGCTCAGGGCATCTCGACGCTGCTCAAGATGGGCGCGGAGTGGATCAAGACCGAGATCCTGAAAACGCAGGCAACCACCGCCGGCGTCGCGGCGCGCACCGCGGCCGAGACCACAGGTTCCACGCAGTCCATGCTCACCATGGCGGGCGAGGCCATCAAGAACATCGGCGCCAAGGCCTGGGAGGCGGCGGCCAGCGTGTACGCCTCCATCGCCAGCATCCCCTACGTGGGGCCCTTCCTCGCGCCCGCGATGGCAGCAGCCGCGGCTGCGGCAGTGCTCGGGTTCGCCGGCAACATCATGCACGCCGAGGGAGGCTTCAACGTGCCCTCAGGCATGAACCCCGTCACCCAGCTGCACCAGGAGGAAATGGTGCTGCCCAGGGACATCGCCAATCCGCTGCGGCAGCAACTCGCCGCCGGCAACGGCGTCGGCGGCGGCGGCACGCACCTGCACTTCCACGGCCCGGTGTGGGACCACGAAAAGTTCGGGCGTTATGTGGTGCAGCAGGTCAAGGCGCAGAAGCGCAATTTCTTCAACGGGTAAGCCATGCCGGATGTCCATCCCCTCCTCGTCGGCCTGGGCTGGGACCGCCAGCACGATATGGAACTGCCCGATCAGGTGCAGGAAGCGGTCTCAGGCGCGGAGCATCGCATCGCCCTGGCCATGTACCCCAAGCACACCTTCACCCACAAGTACGATGTGCTGCGCGACGACAAAAGCAGCATGTCGCCGGCGTCGCCTTCGGATGAGCTGAAGATAATCCAGGGGTTCTGGATGCGCCAGGGCGGCCGGGTGAAAGCCTGGTACTACGACAACCCGAACGACCGCGCCGTGGTGGACATGCAGTTCGGTGTCGGTGACGGCTCGACGGTCGCCTTCCAGCTCACGCGCACTTTCGGCGCCGGCGGCTTCACCTTCGCCGAGCCGGTCATGAACCTGAATGGCGCGCCCATCATCAAGGACAACGGCGTGACCAAGACCGGCGGCGGGACAGACTACACGCTCAGCGCCACCGGCCTCGTTACGTTCAATTCCGCGCCGGCCAACGGCCACTCGCTCACCTGGACGGGCGCCTATTACTACCGCTGCCGCTTCGCCGACAGCATGGCCTCCTACAACGAGATGATGTACGCCCTCCATGAACAGAAGAAATACGCGTTCAAGGGTGTGCTGGACATGAGGATCTAGGCTC
>DATNCF010000530.1:0-3826 GCA_035571675.1 Burkholderiales bacterium
CCGTCATCGCATTGTGGCCGCCGCGGAACAGTGCCACCTGCGCGCCCACTTCCCAGCGCACGTCGTCGGAGGCATAGTGCAGCACGGCCTGCTCCAGCGAAATCCACGACTGGGGCAGTCCTTGGGCGGACAGCTTCAAAACCTTCAAAACACGCCTCCTTGAACCCTAAAAATCCAGGCAGAGCTTCGAGCCGGCGCCTCGCGGCGCTGTACAGCACAATATACCCTGTTTTCGTGCTCACTTGCCCCCGCGAAAAGCCTCGCGGTGCTTGACAGGCGGTCACGCGCTGCTATCAAAAAGATACCGACCCAGCCGTAATGCAGATTTTTTCAGGCTTTCACCATCCAGGCATCGCTTCCGCCTGCGCCCTGACCATCGGGAATTTCGATGGCGTGCACCGGGGGCACCAGGCCATGCTCGCGCTGTTGAACAACGAGGCCCGGCACCGCGGCGTCCCCAGCTGCGTGCTGACCTTCGAGCCGCACCCGCGCGACTACTTCGCGGCGGTGGCGCGCAAGCCGGAGCTGGCGCCGGCCCGGATTGCCACGCTGCGCGACAAACTCACCGAACTGGCGCGCTGCGGCGTGGACCAATGCGTGGTACTTGCGTTCGATGCCCGGCTGTCGTCGCAAGTTCCCGACGCCTTCATCGACAACGTGCTGGTGCGCGGGCTGGGCGCGAAATACGTGCTGGTCGGCGACGATTTCCGCTTCGGCGCCAAGCGGGCGGGCGACTACGCGATGCTCGATGCCGCCGGCGCCGCCAAAGGCTTCGACGTGGCGCGCATGAACAGCTACGAGGTGCATGGCCACCGGGTGTCGAGTTCGGGCGTGCGCGACGCGTTGAGCCGCGGCGACATGGATGGCGTAGCCGCGTTGCTGGGCCGCCCCTACAGCATCAGCGGGCATGTGCTCCACGGCCGCAAGCTGGGACGCGAGCTGGGATTCAAGACCCTGAACCTGCGCTTTTCCCACTGGAAGCCGGCAGCCAGCGGCATCTTCGCGGTGCACGTGCATGGCCTGGACGGCACGCCGTTGAGCGACTCGACCGGAAAAGCCTTGCCAGGCGTGGCCAACCTGGGCATCAGGCCTTCGCTCAATCCCAGCGACGTCAACGGCGGGCGCGTCCTGCTGGAGTCTCATTGCCTGGAATGGCCGCCGGGGCTGGGTCCGGAGGAGGGCTACGGTAAAATCATCCGCGTGGAACTACTGCACAAATTGCACGACGAGCGCAAGTACGCCAGTCTCGATGACCTGAGGGCCGGCATCGCCAGGGACTGCGAAGAGGCTCGCGCGTTCTTTGCTTCCACCCGGCGCCAGACGACGCGCGACCGAATTTAGAGCGGTGTTGTCATTGCGGACTTGATCCGCAATCCATGGATCCCGGGTCAAGCCCGGGATGACAATCCCCATCACCGTTCAAGGCCAACATGACAGACAAGACCGATTACCGAGCGACGCTCAATTTGCCCGATACCCCGTTCCCGATGCGCGGGGACCTGCCCAAGCGCGAGCCGGGCTGGGTCAAGGAATGGGAAGAAAAAGGTTTGTACAAGCAGCTGCGCGCAGCGCGCTGCGAGCACGAGAAATTCGTCCTGCACGACGGCCCGCCGTATGCCAATGGCCAGATCCACATGGGGCATGCGGTCAACAAGATCCTCAAGGACATGATCGTCAAGGCGCGGCAGCTCAAGGGCCTGGACGCCGCCTACGTCCCCGGCTGGGACTGCCACGGCCTGCCGATCGAGAACGCGATCGAGAAGAAGTTCGGGCGCAACCTGCCGCGCGACGAGATGCAGGCGAAAAGCCGCGCGTTCGCCACCGAGCAGATCGGCGTGCAGATGGCGGACTTCAAGCGCCTGGGGGTACTGGGCGACTGGGACCATCCCTATCGCACCATGGACTTCATCAACGAGGCCGAGGAAATCCGCGCGTTCAAGCGCGTCATCGAGCGCGGTTTCGTGTACCGGGGCCTCAAGCCCGTGTACTGGTGTTTCGATTGCGGCTCGTCGCTGGCCGAATTCGAGATCGAGTACGCGGACAAGAAGTCGCAGACGCTGGATGTGGGATTCAAGGCGGATGAGCCGGGAAAGGTTTTGGCGGCGTTCGGCCTGCCCCCACCCCAGCCCGATGACAAACCCATCTTCGCCGTCATCTGGACCACCACCGCCTGGACGCTGCCCGCCAACCAGGCGCTGAACCTGAATCCGGAACTGGAATACTCGCTGGTCGACACCGAGCGCGGCCGGCTGCTGCTGGCCTCAACACTGGTCGGCAGGACCATGGAGCGCTACGGGCTCGACGGCCAGGTGCTGGCCACCGTCAAGGGCGACAAGCTGGGCGGCTTGAACTTCCAGCATCCGCTGTACGACGTCGATCCGGGCTACCGGCGCCTGTCGCCCGTCTACCTCGCCGACTACGCGACCGCCGAGGACGGCACCGGCATCGTTCACTCGTCGCCGGCCTATGGCCTGGACGACTTCAACTCCTGCGTCGCCCATGGACTGGCCTACGACGACATCCTGAACCCGGTCCAGGGCAACGGCTCCTATGCGCCGGACTTCCCACTGTTCGGCGGGCAGAACATCTGGAAGGCCACGCCGAGGATCATCGAGGTGCTGGGCGAATCGGACCGCCTGTTCGCCACCGAAAACATCGTCCACAGCTATCCGCACTGCTGGCGCCACAAGACGCCGGTGATCTACCGCGCCGCGGCCCAGTGGTTCATCCGGATGGACGAAGGCGAAGGCGTGTTCACCAAGGACAAGGCGCCCAAGACCTTGCGACGGATGGCGCTCGAGGCAATCGAGGAAACCAGCTTCTTTCCGGAGAACGGCAAGGCGCGGCTGCGCGACATGATCGCCGGGCGGCCCGACTGGTGCATCAGCCGGCAGCGCAGCTGGGGCGTGCCGCTGCCGTTCTTCCTGCACAAGGACAGCGGCGAACTGCATCCGCGCACCATGGAAATCCTGGACCTCGCCGCGAAGATGGTGGAGCAAGGCGGCATCGAGGCGTGGAGCAAGGCCAGCGCCGAATCGATCATCGGCGCGCAGGACGCCGCTCTCTACAGCAAGAGCAGCGACATCCTCGAAGTCTGGTTCGACTCCGGCACCACCCACACCACGGTGCTCAAGCACTCGCATGCCGGCGCCGGCCACGAGAGCGGCCCTGAAGCAGACCTGTACCTGGAAGGCCATGACCAGCATCGCGGCTGGTTCCATTCCTCGCTTCTGACCGCCTGCGCCATCTACGGGCGCGCGCCCTACCGGGCCCTGCTCACGCACGGTTTTACCGTGGACGCCCAGGGCCGCAAGATGAGCAAGTCGCTGGGCAATGGCATCGAGCCGCAGGAGGTCAACAAGAAACTCGGCGCGGAAATCGTCCGGCTGTGGGTCGCCGCCTCGGACTATTCGGGCGACATCGCCGGCGACGACAAGATCCTGGCGCGCGTGGTCGATGCGTACCGGCGCATCCGCAACACATTGCGCTTCCTGCTGGCCAACGTGAGCGATTTCGATCCATCCAAGGACGCCGTCGCCGTTGACCAGATGCTGGAGATCGACCGCTACGCGCTGTCGCGCGCCGCGCAGTTCCAGGCCGAGGTGCTGGCGCATTACGAGATCTACGAGTTCCATCCGGTGGTGGCCAAGCTGCAGGTCTATTGCTCGGAAGACCTGGGCGCGTTCTACCTCGACATCCTGAAGGACCGGCTCTACACCACGGCGCCGAAGTCGCTGGCGCGACGCAGCGCGCAGACGGCGCTGTGGAACATCGTCCACGCCATGCTGCGCTGGATGGCGCCGTTTCTCAGCTTCACGGCCGAGGA
>DATNCF010000531.1:0-7614 GCA_035571675.1 Burkholderiales bacterium
CCGACAATGCCGGCGTTGAAGGCAAGGCCTGGCCCTCGCTGGTGGGGTTGGAGCAGAAGACTTGCCTCGATCGCAAGACCATCGTGAAGGCGCTGGACTGGCTGGAGGAAATCGGCTTGCTGCTTGACACGGCTGAGCGCAAGGGGGCGACCAAGCAGGTGAAGGTGTATCGCCTCAACGGCCTGGACGCCGGCGAGCGGCACTACGTCTATCGGGTGCGTCACCTCGCCACGGGCGAGTATTACCTCGGGGTGCGTTCCACCTGGGGCGAGCCCGCTCACGATGACGCCTACTATGGCAGCGGCCAATGGCCCATCCGCATGCGCCGGGAGAAGCAGCCGCTGACCAAGGACATCCTGGCCACGTTCAAGGAACGGCGCCACGCCGAGCACTACGAGACCGAGGCCATCCTGGCCGTGATGGCGGACCCGCTCAACCGCAATGAGCACAGCGGAAGCTACCCGGTTTCGGAACTCTTAAAGAGTGGCGAAAACGGAACTGTCCCGAAAGTGGAACAGTTCCAACTTTCCGGGGGAACAGTCCCGTTTTTCCCCGAAACAGTACCGAAAACGGAACACGGAACCCAAAGAACCCAAAAGGAACCCAAGGTGGAGGGGAAGGGGGGTAGTACCCCCCCGCCCCGCCGCACCCGGAAAGAGAAAGACCCGACCCCCACGGCCGCGACCTGGGAGGCCTACGCTGCGGGGTTCAAGAAGGTCCACGGCGTGGAGCCGATGCGCAACGCCAGGGCGATGGGCCTGCTGTCGCAAGTGGTGGCGCGCGTCGGTGCAGAGAATGCGCCGGTGGTGGCGGGCTTCTTTTTCACCTGCCGCAACCCCTACTACCCGAAGGTGAAGCACGACGCCGCGGTGTTGCTCGCCGACTGTGAAAAGCTGCTGGTGGAACTGCGGCAGCAGTCCGGTGGCGGGCAGCGGGCGCCCGAGCGCGCCGAAGTTTTTTTCGAGGGGCCGAGCGGCACCCGCAATCGCCTCGACACATACCCCGTGGGCGACCCCGAGGCCATCGCCAAGATCGCGCTGCGCGCCTACGCGCAGTCGCTGAAGCGCCGGGGGTCCCTGTACCTGATCGTCGCCATCGGCGCCAAGGAAGCGCGCTACAGCCTCGCCGAGTTGGAGGCGACGACGTGACGTGGGCAATGATCTTTTCGGCCCACCACGCTGCCGGTGCGAGTCGTGCTCAAAGCCCGATGCGCCAGGCAAGACCTACAGCCGGCAGTTCCTGCACGCCTGCGAGGTTCGTTGGGTTGCGGGCCTGCCGAATCACCGGGCGCGCGGCGACTATCTCGGCCTGGTGGAGCAGGAGCGCGGCAAAAATGCGGCCGAGCGCCTGCGCGCCGACGTGTGGAAGGCGATGAAGGCATGAACGCCCAAATTTCCTTCCTCACCCACGAGGGCAAGCTCGACGGCGCCGTGCTGCGCGATGCCGGCATTGCCCAATCGGCTGAGACCAACCGCACGTGGATCGAGGCCACGCTGCCCGTGCTGAGGCGGTACTGCGAGACCCATGAGGAAGTCACGGGCGAGTTGTTCCGCGGCTGGCACACCAACGCCGGCGGACTGCCGCCTGTTGACCATCACGCCTGGGGCGCGCTGATGAGCCGCGCCGTGCGCAAGGAGAAGTGGTTGCAGTTCGCGCGCTTCATGCCGGCCACGTCGGCCAAGACCCATGGGCATCCGATCCGGGTCTACACCAGCCTGCTGTTCAAGGTGCCCGCATGAAGTGGAGCGAGGCCGTGATCGGCAACTACCTGTCACGGGTGGTTTTCCAGCGCAAGCTGGTGATCATCCCCAATTGCATGTGGACCGGCTACGAGGCCGACCTGTTGGCGGTGGGGCGCGAGCTCAAGCTGGTGGACATCGAAATCAAGATCAGCAGGGCAGACCTGAAGGCGGACGCTGGCAAGGACAAGTGGTGGCACAGCAAGCCCTGGGCGCTGATGAAGCCGGGCGATTGGGGCAAGCAGAAAATCCGCTGTCACCGCGAATGGCCGGTGAAGGTGTGGAAGCACTATTACTGCCTGCCGGCGGACATCTGGAAGCCGGAACTGCTGGCCAGCCTTGGCAGTTCGCGCAGCGGCGTCATCACGGTGGCTATGCATGCGAGCGGAAATTTCATGACGCACGAGGTGGTGCGCCGCGCGCAGGCAGACCGTGAGGCCAAGGCCATCGACCCTGCTGACGCCATCGACCTGGCCCGCCTTGCCAACCTGCGGATGTGGGACGCCTACGCGGAACTCGATCGCGTGCGCGCGCCGGCGGCGGTGGCGGCATGAACGCTCCCGCCCATCCCGCGCTGCGCTACCACGGGGGCAAGTTCCGCCTCGCCGCGTGGATCCAGACGTTTTTCCCGGCGCACAACTGCTACGTGGAGCCCTTCGGCGGCGCCGCGGGCGTGCTGCTGCAGAAACCGCGCGCCTATGCCGAGGTCTACAACGACCTTGACGGGGAAATCGTGAACTTCTTCCGGGTGCTGCGGGAGCCCGAGAGTCGGGCGCGGCTGATTGAGGCGATCGAGCTGACGCCGTATTGCCGCGATGAATTCGAGGCGGCCTGGCTGGAGACCGAAGACCCCGTGGAGCGCGCGCGGCGCCTGGCCATCCGCGCCAGCATGGGCTTCGGCAGCGCCGGTGCCACCAAGGGCCGGACGGGCTTCCGCACCGACACCCGGCGCACCTACGGCACCGCGCAGCACGTGTGGGTGAAGTACCCGGCCGGTCTTGCCACGGTGGGGGAGCGCTTCGCCGGCGTGCTGGTGGAGAACTGCGACGCCCTCAAGGTGATGCGCCAGCACGATGGGCCGCTGACCCTACATTACGTGGACCCGCCCTACGTGTTCAGCACGCGCATGCGCGCGGCCGCACACCGCTACTACCGGCACGAGCTCAGCGATGATCAGCACGTCCAACTGCTCGACACGCTGGCCACGCTGCAGGGCATGGTGGTGTTGTCAGGCTATCCGAGCGACCTTTACGACGAGGCCCTGAAGGGCTGGCAGCGCCACACCACCAAGTCCCGGATCGCCAGCGGACGCGGCACGGCGCTGCGCACGGAAGTGGCGTGGCTGAATCCTGCCTGCTCGGCGGCGCTGGCCGCCCAGGGGCAGGGGAGGTTGATCGCATGACCGTCATCGCCTGGGACGGGCAAACGCTGGCGGCGGACCGCCAATCCACATTCGGCGGCACGCCGGCGCGCACGAAAAAGGTTTTCCGCGTGCGCCGCCGGGAGACTGGAGAAGTAGTTCTATTCGGGTGCGCTGGCGACACGGGTTGCTGCCAGGCCTACGCGCGTTGGGCACGCGGCGAGGGCGAGCGCCCGCCGACACTCCGCAATCTGCTGGTCATGGCGATCGATGAGAAAGGCCGGATCTGGTGCGCGCAGGAAGACTTGAACTGGTATCGGATCGGCGCCAAGTTTTGGGCGCTCGGGAGTGGGGCGAACTACGCTCTTGCAGCCATGGCCTGCAACCGTGGGGCGGTGGCGGCGGTGAAGATCGCGCAGCGCTTCGACGTGAACTGCGGCTTCGGCGTTGACTCGGTGAGGTTCCGGTGACCGCGCTCACCCTGATCAAGCGCGAGGACGGGAAGTTGGACGGCTTCACCGAGAAGGATCAGCGCGCGTGGCGCCGGTTCATCAAACGCGTCAAGGATCTGGCTGTGGGGGAGTTGCTGGACTTCAGCATCTGGTTTCCCCGTGATCCGATGTTCCACCGCTTCCATATGAAGATGCTGCGGGCGGTGTTCGAGGCGCAGGAACAGTTCGACGAATTCGACCGTTTCCGCCAGTGGGTGCAGATCGGGGCAGGCTATGCCGACTTTTATCCCGGCCCGACGGGCCGAATGATGGCGGTGTCGCGCAGCATCCGTTACGACAAGCTGGACGAAGCCGACTACCGCGAGCTGCACGAAAAGTGCAAGGACTGGCTGCGCTCGGGGCACTCGCTGCGCTTCCTATGGGGGCATCTTCCAGATTTTCAGCAGGCCAACATGATGGCCGCCATTCTTGCGGAGTACGAACGTGAACGGGATCGAAATCAACAAGGTGCTTCAGGACGTGCACCAGGTGCTGGTGGCGGCGGGGCTTTCGACGGAGGACGCCTCGGAGCTTTTCCTCCGGGGGCTGATCAGCAACGCGCTGGTGTTGGCCGGGAAGGACAGGGACAAAACCTGTCTGCTGCTCGAGGAGTGGCTTGAGTCGGCCAAGGCCACGCTGACCGACCCCACGACGAGACTAAGGAAGGCCCGCAATGTCACGCGCCATTGATTTCATCCTGCCGCCGGGCGTCACCTTCTGGCAGGGGCTGAAGTTCGGCTACGTGCCGGCGCTCACGTCGGAGCGCTACCTCGTCTGGGTGCGGACGCTGCCCTCAGTGCTGAGCGGGCGCACGGGCTGCGTGGCGCACCACCTGTGCGGGCACGGCCTGAAGGGCAAGGGAGCCAAGGTCAGCGACCTGATGACGTTCCCCCTACTGCCTGCTGAGCACAACGACTATCCGGGGGCGCTGCATGTCCTCGGTAGCCCGGAGTGGGAGACCCGCCACGACAGCCAGTTGGTGTACGTGGCGCAGACCCTGTTGCAGGCGGTGTACGAAGGCGTGTTGAGGCTGAAGTGACACAACCTATTGTGGTTTCATGTGGAACATTGGGAGGTTTGCCATGGACATGGCGATAGCCGAAGTGGAGCAGGATGCTCCGCTGTTCAAGACGGCCAAGGGCGCGCTGCTGTTCGCCTTCAACTACAGCCACGGCACCCTGAAGCGTTCGGCGCTGGCGGGGATGATGGGCGGGGCCCGCCGCGCCGGCCGTGGCCTGGGCGGGCTGGATGGCGCCGCGCAGGCCGGAATGATCAAGGCCATGGTGGTGGAGTTGGGTGACGCCCGGGCGGCCATCGTGGTGGCGCGCTTCGAACCGCAGAGCATCCCTTGCTCGTGCCGGTCGGCCTGCTGCCGGGGGTTCAGGGAAAATCCGGCGTGGTCCGAGGCCGTGGCCGTGCTCACCGAGCGCGCGCTGGTGGCGCTGTCAGGGCACCTGTCGCATTTCCGCATGCGCCGGGCGCTGGTGGCGCGCTTCTTCGGGCAGCGCCACAACCTCAACGACATCGCCAAGCAGTGCGGGGTGAACCGGGATACGGCGAGCGCGCACTACAAGAAGGTGGTCGAGTGGTTGGCTGAACAGGAAACAATCGGCCGGCACGCCCTGGAAGCCAAGTTGCACGAGGCCAATATCATCGAATAAGGGTTGGCCTGTGCTTTGCCCCCACGACGGTGGCGATTTTGGTTAGCAGGGCATCCTTCGCGGCGACCGTGACTTTCAGTTGGCGGTTTTCTTCCTGAAGACTGCGGATGTGGGCCCGGACATCTGGAGGGCATTGGGCGATCTGCTTCTTCAATTCGATCAGCTTGTTGATTTCGGCTTTGTTCATGGGGTCTCCCGGTTTTAAGGACGATGCATTTTCCACTTGCTTCCGCAAATTGTGCGGAATATAGTACGGACTTAACTAGTTTCACATACTTCGCCCAGGGCCCGCCATCGCGCGGGCCTTTTTCATTTCTCCCGGAGAAAAGTACATGATCAAACCGACCATCGGGCGCGTGGTGCTTGTGCATCGCAATTCGCCCTTTCCCGCCGTAAAACAGCCCGAAGCAGCGTTCGTTGCCTACGTCCACAGCGACACCATGATCAATGTCGGCGGCTTCGACCACAACGGCGTGCCGTTCGCTGCCACCTCCGTTCCGCTGTTGCAGGATGACGCGGTGCCGGGCAGCGCCACGACCTGGGCGGAGTGGATGCCCTACCAGAAGGCGCAGGCCGCCAAGGCCGAGTAATCGCAAAGCTGCTTCTTCGGAGGCCTCAAGCCCCGGCGTAACCCGCCGGGGCTTTTTTATTTCAGGGGGTGGGCATGGTGACGGGTGAACAGCTCTACAGCATCATGCCCAACGCCAAGAACCGCATCGCGGCGTTTCTGGACGCGCTGAACACGGCCATGGCGGAGTTCGAAATCAACTCCCCGGCGCGCGCCGCCGCCTACCTGGCGCAGCTCGCCCATGAAAGCATGGAACTGCGCTACATGGAGGAACTGGCGAGCGGTGAGGCCTACGATCATCGCGCCGACCTGGGCAACACCAAGCCTGAGGCGGTGTCGATCGCCATGCGCCACGGCAGCACGCCGGGCCGGTGGTGGAAGGGGCACGGACCCATCCAGATCACGGGCTACGACAATCACCTGGCTTGCGGCACTGCCTTGGGGCTGGATCTGCTGAACGATCCGTTGCTCATCACCAAGCCCCTGGATGGATGCCGCGGCTCGGGTTGGTTCTGGCGCACCCACGGCCTAAACGAACTGGCCGACAAGCTGGACTTCGACCGCATCACGCGCCGCATCAACGGCGGGACCAACGGGGAAGACAGCCGGCGCCTGTACTTCCGCAGGGCGCGCGCCGCCCTGGGAGTGCTGTGATGCCATCCCCCACGCAACTGCTGATCGGTCTGCTCATGCTCATCGCGGCGGCGGCGGGCGGCTTTGTCTTCGGCATCGACTTCGACCAGGGCAGGGTGGCGGAGCGTGACCTCCGGGTGCAGCAGCAGCGCGAGGCCGACATCGTCAACCGGGTCAAGGCTGACCACCGCAGCAACAACGCGGTGTCGGACGCCCTCAACGCCGACGGGCAGGGCCGGACCGCTGAGGCCCGCCGGGTCCGCGACATCATCAAGGGGAAGCGCAATGCCCAATTGGTCGAGCCTGTACCGTCAAACCAACCGTCCGGGGCTGCTGCGGGCTCAGGCGAAGCGCATGCCGCAGCGGGTCAGGGCCTATCGCTGCCTGCCGCGCAGCCTGAGGCTGGCCCTCGGTTTCGCCTGTCTGTTGACGGTGTCCGGTTGTGGAACACCGCCCTCGGCCTTGGAACCCTCGGTGGCGAGCGTGCCGGGTGGGCTGCGGACGCGGACGCCGGCGCCGGTCCCGTTGAAATCGAGGACGCCCTCCAAAACCTCGCCGACAACGCCGAACTCCTCGGCGCCTGTCGCGCCCGGGAGGCCGGCTGGATCCAGTGGGCAACCGACCACGGGTTCATGACGCCGTGACGCCCTACGACCGTTTCGAGCTGAAGTGGGCATCCCTGATCGTGGGGGTTGTGCTGTGGATCATGGCCGCCGTGGCGCTGTGGCCCAATCCCCGGGAGCCGGTGTATGCCGCGCTTGAGGCGGTGGGCATGAACGAGCCTTGGGCCGCCATCATGGTCGTGCTCGGGGCAATGATCGTGTACGGGTCGGTGCGGCCGAAGCGTACCTGCAGGCAGATGGGGCTGGCGCTGGCGCCGTTCATCCTGCTGGCGGTTTTCGGCGTGGCCATGGGGGCCAGGGGGCTGTCGATGTCGGCCCTTTTGGTGCTGTTCTTTGCGGTGTTGGCGCCCGTCCTGATGATCGTGGACACCTTCACCCACATTCGGGACCGCAATGTTTAAGAACCTCGGGGAACTGGTGACGGCCGCGGCGGCGTGGGCCGTGGAGCATCCTATTGTCGGCTTCGCCCTCATGGGCTGGTTGGGCGGCTTCATTGCCGTGCTGCGGATGTACGAGAAAGCGGGAATGCCGATGTCCCT
>DATNCF010000532.1:0-9838 GCA_035571675.1 Burkholderiales bacterium
CAAGAGAGCCGTGTTGTCCCCGGCTGTGCTCGATCTCCTGCAGGGTCAGCAGCGTGGGCGGGGACAGCGGGAATTGCCGGCGCTTCCATTCGGCCAGCGCGTCGCGCGGCCGCATCCATCGCCATTCCGTGGCTTCGCCCGCGTCCATGTACACCGACTGTCCGGCAGGCGCGGGGATGACGAAGAAATGGGTGTCGAAGCGCTTCGGCTCGGCCGAGGGTGTGATCCAGTGCGACCAGTACAGCAGGGCGGAGACATCCAGGAACAGGCTGTGATCGACGAGCACGCGGGCGAAATGGCCCGGCTCTTTCAGCACGCCTTGACGCTCGGCCTGCAGGCGGTCCGCCACGCCCGGGTCGCAAGGGCTGCCGTCGGCGTTGCGCGCCAGCAGCATGCCCACTTCTTCGAAGGTCTCGCGGCACGCCGCCACGAACAATCCCAGGGCCTTCTCAGGCGCAAAACGCCGCAGCGGCCCGCCGCTGATTACGCGCTCACACTGGCTCCTGGCCGCGGCTGTCAGGCGCGACAGCGCCGCCCCAGAAGCGTCTGCTTCATCCAGCTTGCCGCCGGGATAGACCCACAGGCCGCCCATGAAACTCATGGCCCTGTGGCGGCGGGTCATGAGCACCTCGATTTCGTCGCGATGCTCGCGCAGCAGCAATACGGTGGCGGCGGGTCTGATGGCGGTGGTCAAGCTCACTCCCGGATAATCAAGGGGTTAAACATACCTTATGCAGCGGCCTTACAGTTGAAATTCTTGCCTACGATGGCCTTTTTTTGTTAGAATTCAAGGTTCTTCGCGGGTTAGGTTGGAAATCCTCCACGCGAAGGCTTTATCAACCCCTACCTCACCGGCAACGCATGACCGGGAGGCCAACCCAGAGGGAGATTGCATGCGGCATTACGAGATCGTTTTCATTGTTCATCCGGACCAGAGCGAACAGGTCCCGGCCATGATCGAGCGCTACCGCTCGAGCGTCACCACCCGCAACGGCAAGCTGCACCGGCTGGAAGACTGGGGCCGGCGCCAACTGGCCTATCCCATCCAGAAGATCCACAAGGCGCACTACGTGCTCATGAACATCGAGTGCGACCAGGAGACGCTGGACGAACTGGAACATTCCTTCAAGTTCAACGACGCCGTGCTGCGCCACCTGATCGTCAAGATGGACAAGGCGTGGACCGCGCCTTCGCCCATGATGAAGGAAGAGAAGTCGCGTTCCGTGCTGGGCGGGGAGCGTGGGGAGCGCGGCGATCGTGGGGACCGTGGGGACCGTGGGGACCGTGGGGACAAAGGGGACCGAGGGGACAGAGGGGACCGAAGCGATCGCGGTGATCGTGGCGAGCGCGCTCCCGCTCCGGCAGCCGAAGCGGCCAAGCCGGCGGCGGCCTAGGTCCCGGGCGGCATAGGCCCCATTGTCAGGCACCGTTCCGAGCGACGAGCCTGTCAACAAGCCCGAGGAACAAGCCAACGAATTCCGCGTGCAGGGCAGGCTGGTCGAACTGGACGCCCTGCGCTTTACGCCCGCCGGCGTTCCCGTCCTGAACTTCAAGCTGGAGCATGCCTCCACGCGGATGGAAGCCGGAACGGCGCGGAAAGTGGCCTGCGAAATCGAGGCCGTGGCTTTTGAAGCGGACGCCAGGCTGCTCGCGACGGCGACACTGGGACTGGAACTGAGACTGGAAGGATTCATCGACCGCAAGAGCCGCAACAGCAGGAAGCTGGTATTGCACGCGATGCGGATTGAATTCGTGACGAACAGATAGCGAGAGATCAAGAGACGGAGAACGACATGGCATTCGGCAGAGGACCCAAGCGGGGCAAGGACGCAAAGAAGGGCAAGCGCGACGGCAAGGGCAAGGGCGCGCTGTTCAAGCGGCGCAAGTTTTGCCGCTTCACCGTCGAGAAGGTGGAGTGGATCGACTACAAGGACGTGGACGTGCTCAAGGACTTCATCAACGAGAACGGCCGCATCATCCCGGCGCGCATCACCGGCACCAAGACGCACTACCAGCGCCAGCTTTCCGACGCCATCAAGCGCGCGCGCTACCTGGCGCTGATGCCCTACACCGACCTGCACTAATGGGTCACGAAGGGGGGCACATCCCCCTTTAACCCCCTACATCAGATAACAAGGGTTATTAAGGAATCGACATGCAAGTCATCCTCATGGAAAAGGTCGTGAACCTCGGCGGCCTGGGCGACGTGGTCAAGGTCAAGGACGGCTACGCCCGCAACTTCCTCATCCCGCAGGGTAAGGCGCGCCGCGCCACGCCGACCGCGCTGGCCGAATTCGAAAGCCGCCGCGCCGAGCTCGAAGCCGCCCAGGCAGCCAGCCTGACCGCGGCCCAGGAAAAAGGCTCCAAGCTGGACGGCCTCATGGTGCAGATCACCCAGAAGGCCGGCGTGGACGGGCGCCTGTTCGGCTCGGTGACCACGGTGGACATCGCCGAGGCGTTGAAGGCCCAGGGGTTCGAGGTGGAGCGCTCGAACATCCGCCTGCCGCAGGGACCGCTCAAGCAGGTGGGCGATTTCGACATCGCGGTGGCGCTGCACACGGATGTGGCGGTGAACATCAAGGTGTCGGTGCTGGGCGAGCAGGTGGCATAGCGCTACCTTCGCTGACCTAAGAAAGCCCGGTTCGCCGGGCTTTTTTTATGCCATTTCAATTATTTTGTAACATCTCGAATCGCGATTGATTGGTCGTCCGGGGCTGTTACCATTGCCGCCACGGCTTCATCGAATAGAACAATAACCTTGGCAAATCGCGTCGCACCTCATCCGGGTGAATGTCTGCCGGCGAGATTCTGGTCCGCAAGGGTATTGGCCGCCTTGGTCGTAGCCCCCTTGGTCATGGCTGCTCAGCAGGTATTGGCCGATCCCACCGGAGCCAACGTCGTCTCGGGCAGCGTGGTCTTAGTCCAGGCCAGCTCGAACCCGACGGTGACCAATACACCTGGCGCCATCATCAACTGGCAGGGCTCTTCCATCGGGACTGGGGACACCAGCCGCTTTGTGCAACAAAGCAGCGGTTCTGCCGTTGTGAGCCGGATCACCAGCGTCCTGACGCCGCTCGTCGGACGCCTCGTGCCGAAAGCTCCACCGGCCATCTCGGCAGTGACTTTGCCTGCCAGCCCCGTCGTGACGGCGGGAACTGCCACGTTCGCTCAAGAGGGTGCAACGCTTACGGTCACAAACACCCCGGGCGCCATCATCAATTGGCAGAGTTTTTCCATCGGCGCGGATGCGACGACACGCTTTGTCCAGGAAAGCACGGACTCCTCGGTGCTCAACCGGGTCACGGGCGGCGATCCCTCGCAAATATTCGGACAACTTGCCTCCAATGGCAGGGTGTTTCTGATCAATCAGTCCGGCATCCTGGTGGGAGCAGGCGCCAGGATTGACGTGGCAGGGCTGGTGGCCTCCACGCTCAATATGAGTGATTCCGATTTTCTTTCCGGACGGATGGTGTTCGGAAATCGCCTCGGCCTGTTTGCTCAGCTTTTCGGCGCCGCTGGCGCGCCGAATGCCGCCGTGGACAATTCCGGAACCATCACCACGCCCACTGGTGGGCAGGTATACCTCGTCGGCGGCAACGTGAGCAATTCCGGTGTCATCACGGCGCCCAACGGCGAAATCCTGCTGGCCGCGGGCGCCCGGGTGCAAATCGGCGACACCAGCACGCCCGGCGTCACCATCCAGATCAATGCGGACGAGACCGCGCAGAATCTCGGCAGCCTGATCGCCCAATCAGGCAAGATCGGTCTGGTCGGTGCGCTGGTGAAAAATTCCGGCCGCATCAATGCCGATCAGGTGATGCATGGCGCGGATGGCCGTATTTATCTCATGGCAAAAAAAGGCGTCACCTTGGACCAGCCCGGGGAGATCAGCGCCCTGGGAGCCGATGGGGCGGCAGGCGGCAGCGTATACATCAGAAGCGAGCTGGGCACAGTGACAATTGGCGGTAGCGTCAGCGGAGGTGCGATTGTCATCGACGCCCCTGTGGGGGATGTTGGGGGTATCCCGTCCGGGGACAATCCATACCAAGTTGGGGTCCCGTCCGCGGGGGGCGCGATCACGCTTTCCGGCCACGGCACGATCAACACTTCCACCGGTACACTAACCCTGAACGGTGCCGTACTGGGTAACAGCGTGTTCCCTGGTGATGCGGTGTTGTCCATCAATGGCGCCACCGTTTCTGCCGCAGGCACGATACCCGGCACCATCACCATTGCTCCCGAGGCGAGTTCGCCGTAGCGGCTTCGCTCGGGCGAGCAGGGGCTTCATGTCAAATCTCGATCGCGTCCGTCTGCCACGGTGTGAGCCTCGTGGTGGCCGTAAATTGTTGCACGCTCTGGTGGTGGCGGCCCTGACGGGCACGGCGGCCCAACAGGCGTTGGCCATCGTCGGGAAGTGGCGGGGCGGGGACCGTGGTCGTCAATGGGACGGCTGACTCGGGCGGTGCCGTGGCGATTTCATACAGCGGCTTTTGCACACCTTGGCTGACTCTGGCTACGGTTGGAGCTATCCACATGCATAGCGGTTCAAGCATCTCTGTTCCCGATTTGACTGTTCAAGGGACTCTCGATGGTGCGGGAACCATAACCGTCACGCACAACCGGACTCTTACAGGCGGCAGCACGATTGGACTTTCCGGGGGCGCCTCGGGCACAGTGGGGGAACCGGCCCTACACTTTCCTTAACCGGAGCGACACTGAACATTGTCCCCGTGCGGGACCTTGCACAACCGGAGCGGCAGAGCGTGCTTACCGCTGTCAATGCATCTCTCAACTCGCTGGTGGCTCCAATTTTTCCGGCCATAGGCGAACGCAAGCCCTTCGTGCGGTTTGAGAATCTCAGAACCCGCAAAGGCACGAAGAATAGGCCGGCAGGCGCATAGTCCGCAAAGGTCCTGTTTCTGAAGTCGAAAATCGCCAATGCCATTCCGATTGATTTTGTAGCTGGCGATGGCGCCAGCGCCTGATAAAATCAGGCGCATTCTTAGGCAGGCGCTTATTCAGTTACCGACCCGTGTCCTCCGTTCTCCCCATCTCCGGCCAACCCTACGACGCGCAGCTTGCGGCCGCGCGCCTCCCGCCCCATTCCGTAGAAGCCGAACAGTCGGTCCTAGGCGGCCTGCTGCTGGACAACTCCGCCTTCGACCGCATCGGCGATGTCCTCACCGAGTCCGACTTCTATCGCAGCGACCACCGCCGCATCTTCCGTCATATCGTGAAGCTGCTGGAGCGCTCGCGCCCGGCCGACGTGGTGACGGTGGACGAGTCGATCAAGAACAGCGAGGACCGTGACGAGACCGGCGGCCTCGCCTACCTGGGCTCGCTGGCGCAGGCCATTCCCACCGCGCACAACATCCGCCGCTACGCCGAAATCGTGCGCGAGCGCGCCGTCATGCGCCGCCTGGTGGAGGTGGGCACCGAGATCGCCGACACGGCGCTCAACCCCAAGGGCCGCGAGGTGGGCCAGCTCCTGGACGAGGCCGAGTCCAAGGTGCTGGCTATTGCCGAAGCCGGCTCGCGCGGGCGCGACGGCTTCATCCAGATACAGCCCCTGCTGACCCAGGTGATGGAGCGCATCGACACGCTGTACCACCAGGAAAATCCCTCCGACGTCACCGGCATTCCCACCGGCTACGCCGACCTGGACGAGCGCACCTCGGGCCTGCAGGAAGGCGACCTCGTCATCGTGGCCGGGCGCCCCTCCATGGGCAAGACCGCCTTCGCGCTCAACATCGCCGAGCACGTGGCCGTGGACAACCGCCTGCCCGTGGCGGTGTTCTCCATGGAAATGGCCGGCACCCAGCTCGCCATGCGCCTGCTCGGCTCGGTGGGAAGACTCGACCAGCACAAGCTGCGCAACGGCCGGCTCACCGACGACGACTGGAACCGCCTGACCAACGCGGTGGGCAAGCTGCACGACGCGCCCATCCACATCGACGAGACGCCGGCCCTGAACGCGCTCGAAGTGCGCGCCCGGGCGCGCCGCCTGCATCGTCAGTACGGCAAGCTCGGGCTGGTGGTGGTGGACTACCTGCAGCTCATGCAGGCCAGCTCGCAGGGCGAGAACCGCGCCACGGAAATTTCCGAAATCTCGCGCGGCATGAAAGCGCTGGCCAAGGAACTGCACGTGCCGGTGGTGGCGCTGTCGCAGCTCAACCGTAGTCTGGAACAGCGGCCCAACAAGCGCCCGGTCATGTCCGACCTGCGCGAGTCGGGCGCCATCGAGCAGGACGCCGATCTGATCCTCTTCATCTACCGCGACGAGGTGTACAACCCCGACACGGCGGACAAGGGCAAGGCCGAGATCATCATCGCCAAGCAGCGTAACGGCCCGATCGGGACGGTGGACCTGACCTTCCTGGGCCAGTTCACGCGCTTCGAGAACTACATCAACGCCGGCGGGGCAAAATTCTAGAGAATTGTGTCTATTCCGCCCATCCGGGCGGGCGCATACTGGCGGCGTTTATCCAAGCGGAGCTCGAAGCATGACCGCAAACACGAACCAGCGGCGCTCCTTCTGGCCCTTGGTTCTGGCGGCCGCCGCCATCATGGCGGTGACCATGGGCATTCGGCAGTCGCTGGGGCTGTTCGTGTCCCCGCTCAACACCTCCACGGGCCTGGGCATCGTCACGGTGAGCTTTGCGCTGGCCATTGGCCAGTTTGCCTGGGGCGCGGCCCAGCCCATTTTCGGCGCGCTGGCCGATCGCGTCGGCTCGGTGCGCGTCATCCTTATCGGGGCGCTGATGCTGGGCCTGGGCCTGGCCGTCACGCCCTTCATGCACTCGTCCTTCGGACTGGTGCTGTTCCTCGGCGTTATTGCCGCGGCGGGGGCGGGCGCGGGCAGCTTTTCCATTCTCATCGGCGCCGCGGCGCAGCGCCTGCCGCCCGAGCGCCGCGCCTTCGCCTCGGGCTTCATCAATGCCGGCGGCTCGTTTGGGCAGTTTCTGTTCGCGCCGCTGTCCCAGGTGCTGATCGCCGGCTTTGGCTGGATCAACGCGCTGTGGACCCTCGCGGCGGCGGCGCTCACCACCATTCCCCTGGCCATGCCCTTCCGCGAGAAAAAAGATGCCGCCACGGCCCAGGCTGCAGCCCCGGACGGCGGGCTGAAGGGCCAGCTCAAGGCGGCCTTCCGCGATCGCAGCTACCTGCTGCTGCACGCCGGCTTTTTCACCTGCGGCTTTCACATCGCCTTCCTGGTCACGCACCTGCCGGGCGAAGTGGGCCTGTGCGGCCTGCCGGTGCAGGTGTCGGCCAACGCGCTCGCCATCATCGGCCTGACCAACATCGGCGGCAGCATCGGCGCGGGTTGGCTGGCGGCGCGCCACCGCATGAAATACCTGCTCTTCTGGATGTACGCCACGCGCTCCATCGCCGTGGCCTGCTACCTGGCCGCGCCCAAGACACCGCTCACGTTCTACGTGTTCGCCGCGGTGCTGGGCGTCACCTGGCTGGCCACGGTGCCGCCCACCGCAGGGCTGGTGGGCAAGCTGTTCGGCGTGCGCTACCTTGCCACGCTGTTCGGCCTGACGCTGCTCACCCACCAGATCGGCGCCTTCTTCGGCGCCTGGCTGGGCGGCATCGCCGTGGCCAATTCCGGCAACTACATGTGGATGTGGTATGCCGACATGGCGCTCTCCGGCGCCGCCGCCCTGGTGAACCTGCCCATCAAGGAAGCGCATCCGCGCCTGGCAGCGGCGGCGGCGTAGCCGCGTTCCGCGTCCGCGCTAGAATCGCCGCACCGGCGCACAGGGTGCGCCGATCCAGACGAAAGGAGCGCAATGGGGTCACTCTTCGACCTGAGCGGAAAGGTCGCCGTCATCACCGCCTCAAGCAAGGGCATCGGGCGCCCCATCGTCACCGGCCAGACCCTGCTGGTGGACGGCGGGCGGCTGATCGGCGTGTTGCCGGCCGAGTAACGTGGCCCGCAAGAGCGCACCGCCGCCCAGGCCGCCCGGGCGCATCAGCAAGAAGGCCGCCGGGCGAAAGCCTTCGCGCAAGGCCGAGGTCACGCGCCAGCGTATTTTGCAGGCCGCCGCCAAGATTTTCGCCCGCAACGGCTATCACCTCTCGCTGCTGGGCGACATCGCCCGCGAGGCCGGCATTCATGTCACGGCCCTGTACTATTACTTCGACACCAAGGAGCACCTGGTCGAGGAAATGCTCAACCGCTTCGCCATCGCCATCAACACCAAGGTGCTGGACGCGGTGCAGTCCCTCCCGCCCGACATCACCTACCGCGAGAAAATCACCGCCGCGGCCGTCACGCAGCTCGAGTGCATGGTGTCCGAAGCCGACTTCATGGCCGCGCATTCGAGGGTGCTCTACCAGGTGCCGCAGGAACTGCGCGACCGGCACTTCGTGTACCTTCGCACCGGTTTCTACTTCTGGCGCGCGCTCATGAAGGGCGCCTGGGACTCGGGCGAAATCCGCCGCGACCTCGATCCCACCATTGCCACCCAACTGCTCATGGGCAGCCTGAACTGGACCCCCGAGTGGTATCGGCCGGGCACCAAGACGCCGGCCGAAATTGCGCGCGACGCGGTGGACATTATGTTCAACGGCATGGCCGAAGAGGTCGGTGCGGCGGCGCAGCTCCGCAAGGAACCGCCCAAGGCCAGGCCGCGCGCCCGCAAACCCGCCTGAGCGGCCCGACGGACCGCGTTCCCCCAGGCTGCTCCCAGTCGAACACCCCTTTCCGCTCGAACCGTGAACACCGGGCGGGCACAGCGAAATCGTCTACAGCCCCAGTATTCCCTTCGCCACCACGTTGTGCTGGATCTCGTTCGATCCGCCGTACACCGATGCCGCGCGGTCGTACAGGTAGTTGGGCGCCGCGCCCGCCATCCAGTCGGGATAGTCTTCGAAATCGGACTCTGAGAAGAGCACGTTGCGGCCAAGGAGCTGGTCCAGCCGGTGCGGCAGGATGTTGGGGCCGGCCGCTTCCATGATGAGCTCGGCCGTGGCCTGGTACAGCTCGGAACCGCGCATTTTCAGGATGGAGGTCTTGGGGTCCTGCTTGTTCTCGGCCTTGGACTTCATGTCGGCCAGCACGCGCAGGGTGGTGATTTCCAGCGCCTTCAATTGGATTTCGATGTCGGCCAGCTTCTCGCGAAAGCGCGGATTGTCGATGAGCATGCCGCCGCCGTCCGGCACGGTGGCCGCCAACTCGCGGGCGCGCGCCAGCCGCGCCTTGGAAATGCCAACCCGCGCGCTGTTGGTGCGCTCGTTGCCGAGCAGGAACTTGGCATAGTCCCAGCCCTTGTTCTCCTCGCCGATGCGATTGGCCACGGGCACGCGCACGTTGTCGAAGAACACCTCGTTGGTGTGGTGCACGCCGTCCAGGGTGATGATGGGCCGCACCGTGATGCCGGGGGTCTTCATGTCGATGAGCAGGTAGGTGATGCCCTTCTGCTTCTTGGCGCCGGGGTCGGTGCGCACCAGGGCGAACATCCAGTTGGCATGGTGCGCCTGCGAAGTCCACACCTTCTGGCCGTTGATGACGTAGTGGTCGCCCTCGGTTTCCTTTACGCGAACAGCGCTGGTTTTCAGCGCGGCGAGGTCGGAACCCGCGCCGGGCTCGGAAAAGCCCTGGCAGAACCACAGGTCGAAGTTGCGGATGCCGGGCAGGAAGAATCTCTTCTGCGCCTCGGTGCCGTAGGCGATGATCACCGGCCCGACCAGGTTGACGTTCTGGCTGTAGGACTGCGGCGCCGGGCTGGCCTGCAGTTCTTCGCGGAAAATGTAAATGCGCACCGGGTCCCAGCCCGTGCCGCCCCATTCGGTCGGCCAGTGCGGGGCGCCCCAGCCCTTGCCGTCGAGG
>DATNCF010000533.1:0-4535 GCA_035571675.1 Burkholderiales bacterium
GTTTTCCGCCACGCTCACGTGCGTGAATATCCTGCGGTCTTCGGGCACCAGCGCCATGCCGATGCGGGCGCGCCGGAACGAAGGCATGCGTTCGAGGTTTGCGCCATTCCAGATCACCTCGCCGTCGACTCGAGGGCCGCCGTTCATAATGCTCTTGAGCAGGGTGGATTTTCCAGCGCCGTTGCGGCCCAGGATGGCTACCCTGGCGCCCTCCTCGATCCTCAAATCGATGTCGTGCAGCACATGGCTGTCGCCATACCAGGAATTGACGGCGCGCACGTCAAGCACGCACCATCTCCTTGCCCAAGTACACCTCGCGGACCACCGGATTGTCCCGGACATCACCGACGCTCCCCGAAGCGATGACCTCCCCGTAGTTCAAGACCATCAGCCTGTTCGCCAGGCCGAATATCACGTCCATATCGTGTTCGGTCATGATCACCGTGATGCCGCGCTCCGCACGGATCCGCCCGATGAGCTCGACCACCCCCAGACGGTCGGACTGGGCCATTCCTGCCGTCGGCTCGTCCAGCATGAGCACCGACGGCTTCATGGCCAGCACGATCGCGAACTCCAGGCGTTTCTTGTCGCCATGCGAAAGGAAGCGGCCCTCCACGGCCCGGTGGTCCTGCAGACCGAGGTCCCTCAACAGGGATTCGGCCTCCGTCGCGACCTCGGCCGATGGCTTGTGGCTGTACCACTTGCCGAGTGAAAGCCCGGACCACCGGCGGTGGGACTCCAGCGATGACACGAGGTTCTGCATCACCGTCATTTCAGGGAATACACGGGCCATTTGGAAAGTGCGGCCGAAACCGCGGCGCGCGCGCTGAAAGGCCGGCACGCGGGTCACATCCTCGCCGCGAAACCGCACGCTGCCCAGATCGCAACGCGCTTCGCCGGTCATCACCTTGAACAGCGTGGTCTTTCCGGCTCCATTCGGCCCGATGATTGCAAAGGTCTCGCCGCTCGCGACACCGAGGCTCACCCCCTTCAGGACCTCCAGTTCGCCATAGCGCATGCGAACCGAGTCCACTTCGATGATGGGGACGGCGTTCACCGTTGCCGCTCGGGAAGCGGGGCCGCGGCTGGGTGACCTCGCACCATGCGGGCCCGCAAAGCCGCCACCAGACCCAGCAGGCCGTGAGGCGCCACGAGGATGACCAGCAGCAGAATGCCGCCGACAATCACTTCTGCGAGGCCGACGAAGGTGCGCGTGCCGTAATTGATGGCGGCGAAGGCCATGGCCCCCACTATGGGCCCCCAGAACGAGCCGACTCCGCCAAGCAGCGTGTTCAGCATGGGCTGGATGGACATGAGCCAATGGACTTCGTCCGTGGTGACAATGCGCGTCCAGGGCGCGAACAGCCCGCCCGCAATGGCCGCGAGTGCGCCGGAGATCATGAACGCGGCGATCCGATAGGCCGACACGTTCGTGCCGATGAAGGCTGCCCTTTCGGCGTCCTGGCGGATCGTCTGGAAGGTCCTGCCGAAGCGGCTGTGCACCAGCCACCACATCATGGCGGTGAGCAGCGAGCACGCCGCGAGCAGAAAGACGAAATAGGCTTCGCTGGAAGTCAGATCGAGGGTCAACAGGCCGAGATCGATGATCGGGCGCGGAATGTCGTTGAGCCCGTCCTCACGGCCCAGGAATTTCGTGTAACCGATGATGAGGCGGAGCACCTCCGACAGCGCCACGGTGAGAACGGCCAGAAATATGCCCGCCAGCCGCCGCAGCGCGACGATGCCGATGAGCCACGCAACGGCAGCACCGGACAATCCTGCCAGCGCCAGGACGAAGGGGAATGGAATTCCCAGCTTGTATTTCAGGCAAGCTCCGGTGAAATACGCGCCGATGGCAAAGAATCCGGCATGCCCGAAGGAGGCCAGTCCCGCGTAACCGAACAGCAGGTTCCAAGACAGCGCAAACAAGGCCTGAATCAGCGTCAAGCCGGCCAGGAACAGCATGCCGGGATTGGCCCACCATGGCAGCGCGAAGGCTGCTCCAACAACGGCGGCGCCCGCGCCCATGGCCGCCGCGCGCGCGATCATTTCAGTCCCGCCGGAGGGAAGATGCCGTTGGGCCACCAGATTAAAAACACGGCGAGCGCCACGTAAACGGTCAGTCCCGGGAAGTTGGGCACGGCGATGGTGCTGACCTGCTGAACCACGCCGAGCAACACCGAAGCGAGGAAGGCCCCGCGAATGTTGCCCAGGCCGCCGATGATCACGGCGAAAAACGCCAACAGCAGGTAAGAATTGCCGATATCCGGGGAAAGGCTTTGGAACGGAAGCAGCAGCCCGCCCGCGAACCCGGCCAAGGCGAAACTGGCCGTGACACTGACAGCGAGGAGCATCGGCACGTTGATGCCCATCATGCCGGCCATCCATGGATCGGCGGCGACTGCCTGCATCAATTTCCCCGCCCAGGTTCGGTTGAGAGCAAAATCGAGCGCGGCGAACACGGCCAGGCCAGCGCCGATCGCGAACAACGTAAACCTCGGCACCATGACCCCGCCGATGTCCACGGGCGCGTCCAGCAGGGGTGGCGGATTGACGGTCGTCAGATCTACCCCCCAAATCAGCTTCACCACGCCTTCTACAAGCATGGCCAGCGCGAAGGTTCCCATTAGCACGTAGTGGTAGTCAGCCCCGCGCAGCCTGCGCAGCATCACCTTGTCGGTGATGAAACCCAGCAGCCCGACGACCGCCGCGGCAAGAAGCGACGCGCCCATGAAGGCGGCCAGCGATTCGGGCCTCTGGCCCACCACGCTGTAGGCGACGTAAGTGCCGACCATGAAGAAATTGCCGTGCGCCATGTTCAGTATCTTCAGGATGCCGAACACCCATGACAGCCCCGCCGCCACCAGGAAAACGGCCAGCCCGCTTGCAATGCCGCTATAGACCGAAAACAACCACTCGGAAAGCAACGCAAACGCTCCCTTCTCAGGCCCCGGCCGTCACATCAGGGCCGCCCGGAGCGGTGGGCCGGACAAGTCAAATGACGTACTCGGACCCCGGAGTGGGGCGCTCCACGACGGTGTTCTCGTCGATCGCCTTGACGGACTTGATCTCGTAGAAGGGCTCCGTGGAGGAGGGCGCGTACTGGGCGAAGAAAACCGTTCCGATGGATTGATGATCCTCCTTGCGCAAGCGCACGGGCCCTGTCGGAGAATCGAATTGCAGCCCCTCCATGGCGGCGATGACGGCCTCCGCGTCCGTGGACTTGGCTCGCTTCACACCTTCGAGAATCGCGGTGGCCGCCCGATAGCCTATGCATCCTACCGTCGGCGGAGAGGAATCCTTGTAGGCGTCGACCCAGTCCTTGTAGAACTCCTGGGACAGCTTGTTGCTTTTGGTCGGCTCGATCTGATAGGGCCAGAAGGTCGGACCCCAGTATGTGAACATATCCCGCCCCAATGCCTTGGCCGTTACGTCGCCCTGGCCTTCGCATATGGCCTTCAGCTTCTTCTCGAGGCCCACCGATCGCGCCTGCTGGAAGAAACTCACCGTCGGCGCGCCCACCGCGGCAAAGAAGACGCCCTCGACGCCGGAGTTCATGAGCTGGTTGATTTGCGGCCTGAAATCCGACTGCGAGGCGCCGACCAGCATTGGGTCGCGGATTTCAAGCTCCTTCGACGCACCCTTGGGGTGCGCAAGGCGCATATTGGCGGCAAAAGTGCGCGCCGCGTCGCGGCCGAAGGCGCTGTCCGGAGCGACCACCTGCCATTTCAAGATGTTGGGAAACTGGATCGCCATCGCCCGGCCCAAGCCGCCGTACTGCATGTTGGCGTTGGCCTGCACCCGAAAGGCGTTGCGCGTGAAGCTCTCGTGGGTGATGCTCATGGCGGCGGCACCGGCGATGGTGAACACCGCCTTCAGTTCCTTGAGCAAGGGCATGGTGGCGAGCGCCGCCGTGCTGGAAGAGCCGCCGACGAACAGGTTGATGCCCATGCCCGCCAGGTCGCGGGTCGCCGCGACGGCTCCGGCGCCGCTGAATTTGTCGTCTCGCGGAACGCCCTCGATCTTGCGGCCAAGCAGGCCGCCCCTGCGATTATAGGCGGCGATGGCGAGTTGCGCTCCTTTCATGTTGGGCTCGCTCGCCGGGACATAGGGTCCCGACAGCGAGAACATCAGGCCGATCCTGATCGGCTCGCCTTGAGCCAGCAACAAGCGCGGTGCTCCCGCGATTCCAACTCCTGCCGCGGCCGCGGCGCCCTGAAGCAGCTTTCTTCTCGAGAGACCCATGTTATCAATCCTCCACTGATTGGGCGGCCATTTTGCCTGCCGGTTTAAGATTTTTAGACGCTTATTTCGCGCTTACCTGTCCGGCGTAGCGCCCGCCGTCGATGATCATGGTTTGGCCGGTCATGAAGGCGCCCGCTTTCGACGCCAGGAACACGGCCGCGCCGGCGATTTCGTCGGGCTCGCCGATGCGTTGCAACGGGGTGTATTTCTGGCGGTCCTTGAGCAGCGCCGGGTTCGACCACAGCGCCTTGGCAAAGTCCGTTTTAATCAGCCCGGGCGCGATGCAGTTG
>DATNCF010000534.1:0-11845 GCA_035571675.1 Burkholderiales bacterium
GCCCGACCGCATTGCCAAGCAGTTCGGGCTGGAGATTTTCGTGTTCGGCCTCATCCTGGCGCTGTTCGTGCTGTTCGAGCCGCGCGGCCTGAACGGGCGCTGGATGAAGGTGCGCGCCTTCTTCGAGGGATTCCCGCTGTACCGGCGCGATCTGTTCAAGCGCGGCAAGACGTACATGAAGTCCGAAAGATATCGATGAACCGGGTGCCGGCCATGCGGATGGAACGCTCGTGAGTGTGTTCGAAGTGAAGGACCTGTCGCTGCGCTTCGGCGGGGTGCAGGCCGTGCGCGAACTGTCCTTCGAGGTGGAGGAGGGCGAGGTGTTCGCCATCATCGGCCCGAACGGGGCGGGCAAGACGTCGGTGCTGAACGTGATCACGCGCGTGTTCGACCCGGCGTCGGGGAAGGTGGTTTTCCAGGGGCGCGACATCACGCGCCTGCCGCGGCATCGCGTGGTGCGCGAAGGCATTGCGCGCACTTTCCAGAACATCGAGCTGTTCGAGGGCGGCACGGTGCTGGACAACCTCATGCTGGGCCGGCATCGCTTCGGGCACGGCGGCTTCGCCGTGCAATGGCTGTGGACGCCGGGCGTGCGCACGGCCGAGGCGCGCTCGCGCGCCAAGGTGGAGGAGGTGATCGACCTGTTGGATCTTGCGCCGCATCGCAACAGTCCGGTGGCGGGGTTGCCCTATGGCGTGCGCAAGGTGGTGGAGCTGGCGCGGGCGTTGTGCACCGAGCCGCGCCTGCTGCTGCTGGACGAGCCGGCTTCGGGGCTGAACCCCGAGGAGTCGCGCGACCTGGCGTTCTGGATCGAGGACATTCAGAAGGACCTCGGCATCACCGTCATCATGGTGGAGCACGACATGTCGCTGGTGTCGCAGGCGGCGAACCGGGTGCTGTGCATGAACCTGGGCGAGAAGCTGGCGCTTGGGACGCCCGCCGCCGTGCAGGGCGACCCGGCCGTGATTTCCGCGTACCTGGGAACATGAGCGTGGCCGCGCCGATGCATGCTCCCGCGCTGCTGGCGGTGCGCAACCTGGAGACCTGGTACGGGCCGGTGAGCGCCATCAAGGGCATCAGCCTGGACGTTCCCGAGGCCGGCCTGGTGGCCGTGCTGGGCGCCAACGGCGCCGGCAAGACCACGCTGCTCAACACCATCGCCGGGGTGATCGATCCCTTCAAGGGTTCCGTGGAGTTCCGCGGCGAGGCCATTCACGGCCGCGATCCCGATTGGGTGGCGCGGCGCGGCGTGGTCCTGGTGCCCGAAGGCCGGCAGGTGTTTCCCTTCCTCACGGTGAGGGAGAACCTGATGATGGGGACTTTCGCCAGGGGGCGGCAACAGGGCGGCACCGGCGAGGACCTCGAGCGGATTTATGGCTGGTTTCCGCGCCTGCGCGAGAGGATGGACCAGCATGCCGGGCTGCTGTCAGGCGGCGAGCAGCAGATGCTCGCCATTGGCCGCGCCCTGATGGCGCGGCCGGCGCTGCTGCTGCTGGATGAACCGTCGCTCGGGCTGTCGCCGCTGTTGACGCATGAAATTTTCACCATTGTCAGACGCATCAACGCCGAA
The DNA here is from genome assembly GCA_035571675.1 of Burkholderiales bacterium. Lineage (GTDB taxonomy): Bacteria > Pseudomonadota > Gammaproteobacteria > Burkholderiales > SG8-39 > CAIYPG01. The sequence goes on from DATNCF010000534.1 coordinate 1,571, forward strand.
CTGGGAACGGCCATCCTGGTGGTGGAGCAGAACGCCGCCATCGCGCTGGCCAACGCGCAATGGGGCTACATCCTGGAACTGGGGCGCGTGGTGGCGGCGGGGAGCTGCGAAGAACTCATGGCCAAGGAGGACGTGAAGGAGTTCTACCTAGGAAGCGGCGGCGCCGCTCGCGGCGTGGCGGAGGACCGACGCCAGCGCTGGAAAAGGCGCAAGACATGGCGCTGATTCGGGGATGAAAAGCGCCGAGATGAAAAGCGCGGCCATGGAAGCGGCCCGTCCCGCCGAAGCGGCGCCGCTGCTGGCCTTCGGCCACGACACGCCGCAGAAACTGTTCCGCGCCCGGGCCCGGGAGTGGGCGCAGCGGCCGGCGCTGCGCCACAAACAGCGCGGCATCTGGCATTCCTATACCTGGTCGCAATACTATGACAGCGCGCGCGCCGTGGGCCTGGCGCTGGCCGCGCTGGGCCTCGGGCGCGGCGACGCCATCGCCATCCTGTCCGAGAACCGGCCCGAATGGCTGTACGCCGACATGGGCGCGCAGTGCATGGGCATGCTGTCGGTGGGCGTTTATCCCACCTCGTCGCCCGAGCAGGTGGCCTACATCCTGAACGACGCCGGCGTGCGCGTGTTGTTCGTGGAGAACCAGGAGCAGTACGACAAGTCCGTGGCGGTGCGCGCCGCCTGCCCCGCGCTGCGCCACATCGTGATCCTGGACATGAAGGGCCTGCGCGGCCTGGACGACGCCATGGCGGCGGATTTCGCCACCTTCGTGCAGCGCGGTGTCACAGCGGCGGCCGAAGGCGGAGCCGCCGGCTTCGAGCGCGCGATTGACGAGGGACAGCCCGCCGACGTCGCCTTCCTGGTGTACACCTCGGGCACCACCGGCCCGCCCAAGGGCGCCATGATCGCCAACCGCAACCTGGTGTTCCAGGTCACCTGCGTGCCCCAGTACGTCGACCTCGCGCCGCTGGACCGCACGCTGTCCTTCCTGCCGCTGTGCCACATCGCCGAGCGCATGGGCACGGTGTTCGTGCCTCTGGCCACGGGGCAGACCGTGCACTTCCCCGAGAACGCGGGCACGGTGTTCAACGACCTGCGCGAAGTGCAGCCGCACATGCTGTTCGCGCCGCCGCGCTTCTGGGAGAAGCTGCACTCGCAAGTCGCTTTGTACATACAGGACGCCATTCCCCTGGCGCGGCGCGCGTACGAGTACTTTTTCTCCGAGGGCACGGCCCTGGCCGAGGCGCGCCTGGCCGGCCGTCCCGTCGGAGCGCTGCGCCGCGCCCGCTACAGGCTGCTGTGCTCGGTGGTGCTGGGCAACCTGCGCAGCTTCCTCGGCCTGTCGCGGATCAAGACCGCGCTCACCGGCGCGGCGCCGGTGCCGCCCGACCTGCTGCGCTGGTACATGGCCGTGGGCGTGGACCTGCTGGAGGCCTACGGCATGACCGAGACCTGCGGCTTCTGCACGGCCACGCCGCCCGGCCGCATCCGCATCGGCTACGCCGGCATGCGCGCCGAGGGCACCGAGGCGCGCCTGGGTCCCGAGGACGAGCTGTGGGTGCGCGGGCCGCACGTGTTCGCCGGCTACTGGAACCTGCCGGACAAGACCCGCGACACCGTGGACGCCCAGGGCTGGCTGCACACCGGCGACTGCGCGGAGATCGACGACGGCTACGTGCGCATCAAGGACCGCATCAAGGACATCATCATCACGTCGGGCGGCAAGAACATCACGCCCAGCAACATCGAGAACCGGCTGAAGTTCAGCCCCTACATTTCGGACGCGGTGGTCATCGGCGAGGGCTTGCACTACCTGACCTGCCTGGTCATGCTGGACCAGGACAACGTCGCCAAGTTCGCGCAGGACCGTCAGGTGCCGTACACTGACTTCGCCAGCATGACCCGCGCTCCGGAAGTGGTGGCGCTGGTGCGGGCCGAGATCGAGAAGGTGAACGCCGGCCTGGCGCGGGTGGAGCAGATCAAGGATTTCCGCATCATCGCGCAGTTGCTCACCGCCGAAGACGAGGAGCTGACGCCCACCATGAAGCTCAAGCGCAAGGTGGTGGCGGCCAAGTACGCGGCGGTGATCGCGCAGATGTATGCTGAATCAAGAGGGTGAGACGTAAGTTGGACGAGGGGGCGGATGGCGCTCCAATTCAAAAAGGAGGGGACATGTTGAAAACCAGACTGCTGGCCGCCTTGGCGGCCCTGTTCACCACGGCGGCGTTCGCCGCGGGCGTGAGCAACAATGAAATCGTGCTCGGCACGCACCTGGACCTGTCCGGTCCGGTGGCGGCCGGCATGCCGCAGCTGCGCAACGGCATGCAGATGCGCCTGGACGAGGCCAACGAGGCGGGCGGCGTCAACGGCCGCAAGCTGCGCCTGGTGGTGGAGGACAACGGCAGCCAGCCGCAAATGGCGGTGCGCGCCGCCGACAAGCTCATCCGCCAGGACGAGGTGTTCGCCATCGTCAACTCCTTCGGCTCGGGCACCAACGTGGCGGTGGTGAAGCGCGCCGTGGACGCGGGCGTGATCTACTTTGCGCCCTGGGGCGCGTCGTCGGTGATCCGCAAGTCCTCGGGCGACAGCCCGCTGCTGTTCACCATGGTGCCCAACTACGACTCGGTCATGGCCGTGGGCACCAAGTGGATGCTGGACAATTTCTCGCCCAAGAAGGTGGGCTACATTTACCAGGAAGGGCCGCTGGGCGCGCAGATGGGCGAGGGCGTGAAGAAAGCCCTGTCCGCCAAGGGCATGGGCTTCGCCGCCGAGGCCGGCTACAAGGTGGGCGACATCGATTTCTCCTCGCAGGTGGCGCGCATGAAGGCCGCCGACGTGGACCTGCTGGTGATCGCCACGGTGACACGGGAGACCGTGGGCATCATGAGCGAAGTGAAAAAGCTGGGCTGGAACAACGTCAAGGTGGTGACCGGTGTGCCTGGCCGAACCGGCATCGTGCTGGCGCTCGGCAAGGACCAGGTGGAGGGCCTGTACGGCGTGGGCGCGTGGCGGATCTACACCGCGGACAACGCGCCTCCCGCGGTGAAGACCTGGTTCGCCAATTACAAGAAGCGCTTCAACATGGACGCCGATGAGAACGCGCTGCTGGCCTATGCCTATACCGACGTGTTCCTGAAGGGCGTGCAGGCCGCCGGCCGCGACCTGACCGCCGACAAGGTGGTGAAGGCGCTGCAGGCCGGCAGCTTCGAGTCGCCCATGTTCTACGACAAAGAAACCTTCAAGGGCGGCCACCTTGACCCGGAATTCGCCCAGATCGACCAGGTGAAGGGCGGGGCCTGGGTGTCGGTGGGCAAGCCGGTGAAGGACTGATGAGGGTGTTGAAAAAGGGGGATACCATCCCCCTTGACCCCCTAAAGCAGGGGCTGTTGAAATGTTTCAACAGCCTGTTAGGGGGCCGGTCCGGATGCAAGTAGGAGTCGTTTCCGACATTCATTGCAACGTGGAAGCCCTGCAGCGGGCGCTCGCGGCCATGGGGCCGGTGGAGCGCCTGCTGTGCCTGGGCGACGTTATCAACGAGTCGCAGTTTTCCAACGAGGTGGTGGCGTTGCTGCGCGAGCGCGGCGCCGAGGTGATCCGCGGCAACCACGAGGAAGTGTTCTTCAGCTCGGCCGGCGCGCGCGCCCGCGAGCGTCCGTGGATCGATGCCGGACACATGCGCTGGCTGGGCGAGCGGCCGGCCAGCATCGAGCTGAACCTCGCGGGCCGCAGCATCGTGATGGTGCATTCCACGCCGTGGTTCCCCAGCGGCGACTATGTCTATCCTCACAGCGCGGACTTGAAGCGCTTCGGCGAGGTGCAGGCCGACTACGTGCTGTACGGCCACACCCACGTGCAGATGGTGCGCAAGGTGGGCCGGCCGCTGGTGGTCAACCCCGGCTCGGCGGGGCAGCGGCGCAACGGACTGTCGCTGTCGTGCGCGGTGCTGGAGCTGGACACGGGCGGCGCGCGCATCGTGGAGTTCGACGTGCCTCTGGCCGGCGATGCGCCGCGGCCCGCCGCCTGAGACCGGGTTCTCCCGCGCCGAGCGCGCGGCGTTCTCGCGCGCTCAGCGCGCGGCGTTGATGGCGCCTGAACTGGCGGCAAAGCGCGCTTCGACGGTCTTGCCGTTGCCGTAGCGGTCGAGCTTGTTCTGCATGGCGTCGCCCAGCCGCCCCAGCCGGTCCTGGGGCGCGGGATGGGTCTTGAACAGCAGTGCCATGCTGTCGTCGCCGGGCTTCATGCGCGCCAGCTTCTCCAGCACCTCGGGCAGGCCGTAAGGCTCGTAGCCGGCGCGCGTGGCCAGGACCACGCCCATGCGGTCGGCCTCGTACTCGGCGTCCTTGTCCAGGCCGCGCGCCACCGCTTCGGCGCCGTTGCCGAGCAGGTTCTGCGCCACGGCATTGCCGAGCGCGTTGCGCGAGCTCACCTGGCTGGACAGCAGGCTGCTGGCCACGCCGACGAGCTTGCTCTTTTCCAGCACCTTGAGGTGGTGCTTCATCACGATGTGGCTGATTTCGTGGCCCAGCACGCCGGCCAGCTCGGCCTCGTTGGACAGCTTCTGGTACAGCCCGCGGGTGACGAACACGTAGCCGCCGGGCAGCGAGAAGGCGTTGATGTCCATGGTGTCGAGCACGCCGAAGTGCCAGGCGAGATCGGGGCGCTCGCTCTGCGCGGCGACCCAGCGCCCCACGCGGTTGACATAGGCCTGCACGGCGTCGTTCTTCACCAGCGGCACGGCGCCGAGCAGGTCGCCGGCGAGCTGCTTGCCGATGGCCACTTCCTGTTCCAGCGAGGTTTCGGACAGGTTGGGGAGGGACAGCGGCGCGGCCTGTTGCTGGGGTTGCGGCGCAAGGCCGGGCACGGGGAGCGCGGGCGCGATCTGGCGCAGCAGGTTGCCGAAGCCCTGCGCTTCGCTGCCCGCGGGGCACAGGGCCAGGGCGAGCGCCGCGGCGGCGGCAAGATGGACGGGGTGGACAAGGTGGATAGGGCGGCTCATCGTCCGCCCTCCGCGCCCGCCGGGGTCGAGCCCGGCGGCGCAAGGTAGTCGAGCTTGAGCGCGTCGAGCGGAACTTCGGCGGCAAAGCGCGCCGCAACCGGCGCCGCGACCCCATAGCTTTCGAGCTTGTTCAATTCCTCGGCGTTGAAGCGCGCCGACTTGAGCTGTTCCTCGTCCAGGCCACGCACGCCCAGGGTGGCGGTGACGTTGCCGTTGCGCCTGGCGCCGAGGCCGACGATTTCGGCCAGGCCCCGGCTGGCCGAAGGCGCGTTCCCCGTGGGCGTGTCGGCCCAGGTCAGGTAGAAAGACTGAACCCAGCCTTGCTGGCTGCCCGAGGGGCCGGCGCTGGATACCAGCACCCAGAAGCGTTCGCGCTTCACCTGTTCGAACTTCGCATCCTTGGCGAGCTTGCCCACGGCCTTCGCTTCGGCGCGAGGCTCTTCATACAGGGTCAGTTCGCGCGTCGCGGTGCCCGATTCGGCCGAGGCCCGCACACCCGCCAGAGCCAGTATCAAGAGCACCCACAGCCGCGCTCCAACCATCCGCGCGCCGCCAGGCGCGCGCTTCGTGTCCGCCGGTTTTGCTGTTGGCATCATCCTGTTCACGCAAGCAGGTTATCACGGCCTTGCGACATCACCTGATGGACACCACTTGCTGGACACACCTGCTTCAGCTTGCCGCCGAACTCGTTGCGGCGCGGGCCGTGGATTGCCTCATGCGCAACGCGCTCTCACCTGAAGAGGCGACCTCACGCACTGGGCCATTGGCGTTGATTCAGCATTCAGGTTTGGCCGCCCTTGACCGATAAACCCCTGATGTTGGGCCAATAAGATGGTTGGAATGCTGACTGTAGGTAATTTGTTGAATCGTAATATCAATTTGACCACCAAAATGATGGCCTTTAGAATGGAAAATAAACAGACCCATCGCGATTTCAGATGGCAAGCCGTTTTTCCTAAGACTTTGGTTGAAGACGCGGAGCTAAAATAGCGACGAACAGGCGGAACCAACTCCAGTTTGGGGGCAGGACGACTAAATGGGGATGGACGACGACACCTCGGTGCTGCGCGTGCTCGTAGTCGAGGATTCTGAAGCGGACTTCGCCTTGGCGCTGCGCGCGCTGCAGCGGGACGGCTTGCGGCCGGACGCCCTGCGGGTGCAGACGGCCGAAGCGCTCGGTGACGCCCTGACCGACCGGGAATGGGACGCCGTGATCAGCGATTTCAACTTGCCCGCACTGGATGGATTCCAGGCGCTGGCCATGGTGCGGGCCCACGATCCGGACCTGCCCTTCATCCTGGTCTCGGGCACCCTGGGCGAGCACATGGCGGTGGAAGCGCTCAAGCGCGGCGCCAACGACTACGTGATGAAGGACAATCCCCTCCGGCTACCGCCGGCGTTGCGCCGCAGCCTGCGCGAGGCCGAGGTCCGCCGGGAGCAGCGCCGGGCCGAGCAGGCCCTGCTGGCCAGCGAGGCCAAGTACCGCGACCTGATCGAGAATTCCGCGGACGGCTTCTTTGTCTGCACGCCCGAGGGGCGGTACCTGATCGTCAACGACCGCTTTTGCGAGTTCGTCGGCTACGGCCGCGAGGAACTGCTCAAGGTCAACGCCCGCCAGGCCCTGGGAGGGGATGCGGGGCCGGACATCCGGCATCGGCTGGCGGCATTGCAGCGCGGGGCGCGTTTCCAGTACGAGCGCGAAATCTTCCGCCGTGACGGATGCATCGTGCCGGTGGAAGTCAACCTGCGCATGCTGGCCGACGGCAACGTCGAGGGCACGGTGCGGGACATCAGCGAGCGCAAGCGCGCCGAGGCTGCGGTCATCGAGGAGCGCAACCTGCTGCGCGGCCTGATGGACAACACGCCCGACTTCATCTTTTTCAAGGACGCCGAATTGCGCTACCTGCGGGTCAATGCCGCGCTGGCCCGGGAATACGAGCAACTGGGGTTCGGCGACGTGACCGGCCGGCGCGCGAGCGAGATACTCGCTGCGGAGGTGGTGAAGGGCACGGAAAGGCTGGAGCAGGGGGTGCTCGCGGGCGGGCCGCCGGTCATCGACCAGGTGGACCGGCAGGTGAGCGGGGGCAAGTCCTACTGGCGGGCAAGAACCGAGGTGGCCATCCGCGACGAGACGGGCAGGATCACCGGGCTGGTGGGGGTGGCTCGCGACGTGACCGAACGCGAGCAGATGCAGGCCAATTTGCGCCGCCTGAACCGGGTGTACGCGGTGCTGTCGGGCATCAACGGGCTGATCGTGCGCGTGCGCGACCGTGACATGCTGTTCCGTGAGGCCTGCCGCGTCGCGTTCGAGGCCGGGGGCTTCAGCGCGGCCTGGATCGGCGTGGCCGACTGGAGCGCGGGCAGGATCGTCCCGGCCGCCCACGCCGGCCGCGCCGACCGGCACCTGGCCCTGATCGCCGACCGGCTCCGCCTCGACGCGGCCGAACTCAGCCTGGCCGCCCGGGCTTGCGTCGAGGCGCGCCCCATCGTCGTGAACGACATGGGCGCCGACGAGCGTGTCGTGTTCAAGCGCGAACACGCCCAGTTCGGCACCCGCTCCATGGCCATCCTGCCGCTCATCGTGGCCGGCAAGGCGATCGCCATCTTCACCTTGTACGGAGACGAGCCGGGCTTTTTCGACCACAACGAAATGACGCTGCTGGAGGAACTGGCGGGCGACCTGGGGTTCGCTCTGGAGCACCTCGCCAACCTGGACAAGCTGGACCACCTGGCTTATTACGACGCGCTCACAGGCCTGCCCAACCGGCATTCGCTGGAACGGCGCCTGGCCGAAATCATCGAGCAGGCACGCGAGCAGGGTGTGCGATTTGCTGTCGGCATTGCCGATGTCGACGGGTTCAAGAGCATCAACGACACCCTGGGACAGGACGCCGGCGACGAACTGCTGCGCCAGATTGCCTCGCGGCTGGCGCCGGCGGTCAGCGTGCGCGCCAGGGCCGTGGCGCGCCTTGGCGCCGACCAGTTCGCCGTCGTGACCGGCGACATCATCACGGAAGAGGAACTGCTCGGGCGCGTAAAGGGCGCGCGGCTGAAGGCGTTCGGCCCTCCCTATCTGCTCGCAGGGGGCGAACTGCGCGTTTCGGCCAAGTCCGGGCTGGCCATTTACCCGACCCACGGCGGCGACGCGCGCACCCTCATCAAGCATGCCGAAGCCGCCTTGAAGGAAGCCAAGGCGAAAGGCGAGCCGGAACTGGTGTTCCATCCCGGCATGACCCAGCAGGTGGCCGCCAAGGTGGCCTTGGCGAACAGTCTGCGCCGGGCCCTGGAGCGGGAGGAATTCGTGCTGCACTATCAGCCCAAGGTCGACCTCAAGTCGGGGTGCGTGACGGGCTTCGAGGCGCTGATCCGCTGGAACGATCCCGTCAGCGGCAGGCAGGTTCCGCCCATGGAATTCATACCCCTGCTCGAGGAGACCGGCCTGATCGCCGAGGTGGGTGACTGGGCGCTCACACAGGCGGCGCGCGATCAAAACGCCTGGCGCGCGGCCGGACTGGCCGGGGGCCGACCCGAGGCCCTGCGAATCGCGGTGAACGTGTCCGCGGTGCAGTTGCGCCGCGGCGATTTCGTCGGCACGGTGAAACGCGCCATCGGCCGGGAGCGCGACGGAGCCGCGGCCGGCATCGACCTGGAAATCACCGAGAGCCTCATCATGGCGGACTTCGAGGCCAACGTCGACAAGCTGCGCGAACTGCGCGCCCTGGGCATCGGCGTGGCCATCGACGATTTCGGCACCGGCTATTCCTCCCTCGCCTACCTGGCGCGCCTGCCGGTGCAGACGCTCAAGATCGACCGCTCGTTCGTCATCACCATGCTGGACGATCCCAGGATCATGACCGTGGTGACCACCATCATCACGCTGGCGCATTCGTTCAAGCTGGCGGTGGTGGCCGAGGGCGTGGACAGCGAGGCGCAGAAGCGCATGCTGCAGCTGCTGCGCTGCGACCAGATGCAGGGCTACCTGTTCAGCAAGCCGCTGCCCGCCGCGGACGTTGCGGCGTTGCTGGCGCGCGCGGAGAGGGCGGCGTGACCCTGCCACGCGAACAGGCGCAACTGCAGGAGTCGCTCGAGCGCCGCCTGGCCGAACTGTCGGAAGAGCTCAAGTCGGCCAACCTGAGGCTGCAGGCGCTTGAGGTCAGCGATCCCCTGACCGGGCTGGCCAACCGGCGCCGCCTGAGCGAGGCGCTGGACACCGAGTGGAAGCGCGCGCTGCGCCAGCAGGCGCCGGTCGGGATGGTCCTGGTCGACATCGACCTGTTCAAGCTCTACAACGGCCATTACGGCCACCTGGGCGGAGACGAGTGCCTGCGGCGGGTGGCGCGGGTGTTGTCAGCCGGCGTGCGGGGCGGCGGGGACCTGGTTGCGCGCTACGGCGGCGACCAGTTCATCATGCTGCTGCCGGGGGCGGGACAGGAGGTTGCGACGGCGGTGGCCGAGCGGGTGCGCTCGGGCATCGAGGCGCTGCGCCAGCCGCACGTCCGCGCCGGGCGCGGCGTGGTGACGGTGAGCGCCGGCGTGGCGGCGCTGCACCCTTCGGCCGGAACCCAGCCCGGCGACCTCATAGAGCAGGCCGAGGCCGCCCTCTACGAGGCGAAAAAAAAGGGCCGCAACAAGGTGGCGGGCGTTCCCGAGAAGGCGGGCGAGCGCGCGCGCTCGGCGGCGCTGTCGCTGCTGCGCATGCCGGACCGTGCCGGCGGCTACGGCGCGGACGAGGAAGCGCGCGCCGACCCGCGGCCAGGCGCCCCGGTTTCCGTCCTCGTCATCGAGGACTCCGACCTGGACGCGGAACTGATCGTGCGCGAGCTGCGGCGCGGCCTGGCCGGCCTGCGCTGGCGCCGCGTGCAGACCGAGGGCGAGCTGCGCGCCGCGCTCGACGGCGAGCCCTGGGACGCGGTCATCTGCGATTATCACCTGCCGGCGTTCGGGGCGCTGCCGGCGCTCGCCATGGTGCGGGCGCGCCCCGACTATCTGCCGTTCATCCTGGTGTCCGGCGTGGTGCGCGACGAAACCGCGGTCGAGGCCATGAAGCAGGGCGTGGACGACTACGTGCTCAAGAACAACCTGGCGCGGCTCGCGCCCGCGGTCCTGCGCGAAGTGAAGGCCAACGAAACCCGCCGCGCCAACGCGCGCGCGGCCGAGTCGCTGCGCGAAAGCGAATCGCGCTTCCGCCAGATCGCCGAGGCCATTCGCGACGTGTTCATCCTGCACGACGTCGACGAGCACCGCGTGCTGTACGCCAACCCGGCGTTCGAGGCGGTGTG
>DATNCF010000535.1:0-4556 GCA_035571675.1 Burkholderiales bacterium
TTCCGAGGCGCTCGACTCGGCGGGCTACGACCTGCTGGCCGTCGCCGTGGGCAGCGAGGGCATGCTGGCCGTGGTCACCGAGGTTGTGGTGCGGCTCATCCCCAAGCCCGAGGTCGCCTGCTGCCTCATGGCCTCGTTCGACGACGTGGAAAAGGCCGGCAACGCCGTGGCCGCCGTCATCGCCGCCGGCATCATCCCCGCCGGCCTGGAAATGATGGACAAGCCGGCCACCCACGCGGTGGAGCAGTTCGTGCACGCCGGCTACGACCTCGATGCCGCGGCCATCCTGCTGTGCGAAACCGACGGCGTGCCGGCCGAGGTGGCGCACGAGTCGGCGCGCATGCGCGCCGTGCTCGATGCGGCGGGCGCCACGGCCATCCGCGTGTCGGCGAGCGAATCCGAACGCCTGAAGTTCTGGGCCGGCCGCAAGGCCGCCTTCCCCGCCGTGGGGCGCATCTCGCCCGACTACTACTGCATGGACGGAACAATACCGCGCAAACGATTGGGTGAAGTATTGAGGTTCATTGGTGAAATGGAAGTTAAATATGGGTTGCGGTGTCCCAATGTGTTCCACGCAGGGGACGGGAATCTGCATCCGCTGATTCTCTTCGACGCAAATAAACCTGGTGAATTGCAGCGCACCGAGGCGTTTGCCGGGGAAGTGCTGGAGAAGTGCATTGCCGTTGGAGGAACCATCACCGGGGAGCACGGGGTAGGCGTGGAGAAAATCAATCAGATGTGCCAGCAGTTTTCACCTCAGGAACTGGAAATTTTTCGGGCAGTGAAAAGGGCCTTCGATCCCGAAGGCAGGCTCAACCCGGCTAAAAACATTCCGACATTGCATCGCTGTGCTGAATTCGGGCGCATGCACATAAGCAAGGGGGCGGTTCCGTTCCCGGACTTACCAAGATTTTGACGCTGTGACGAGGGCCTCCCCTCTCCCCGGCCCTCTCCCCAAGGGAGAGGGAGCAGGCATCCCTCCGGACTCACCCCTCTCCCACCGGGAGAGGGGCCGGGGGAGAGGGCAACGAGAACGATTCATCACCCAAACTGACTCTATAAAATCTGCGTGTCGAACCTAGAAGAACAATTTGCGGAGCAGATTCGCGAGGCGGAAAACAAGCGTCTGTCCCTGCGCATCCGCGGCTCCGGCAGCAAGGACTTCTACGGCCTGCCCATGGACGAAAGCCCGGTGCTCGACACGCGCGGGCACTCCGGCATCGTGGACTACGAGCCCACGGAGCTGGTTGTCACGGCCCGCTGCGGCACGCCGCTGGCCGAACTGGAGACCTTGGTCGAACAGTCCGGCCAGATGCTCCCCTTCGAGCCGCCGCACTTTGGTCCCGCGGCTACGCTCGGAGGCATGCTGGCTGCGGGATTGTCGGGGCCGCGCCGCGCCACCGCGGGCGCGCTGCGCGACCACACGCTGGGCGTCAAGATGCTCGATGGCCGCGGCCAGGCCTTGTCTTTCGGCGGGCAGGTGATGAAGAACGTCGCCGGCTACGACCTCTCGCGCGTCATGCCTGGGTCATTGGGGACGCTGGGGTTGGTGCTGGAAGTTTCGCTCAAGACTTTGCCGCGTCCGCAAATGGAAGCCACGCTGCGGTTCGAGTTGCCGCAGGACAGGGCCATCGAATCACTGAACCGCTGGGCGGGACGGCCTTTGCCCATTTCGGCCAGCCTGTGGACCGGATCCGACGAGGGCGGGGAACTCAGTCTGCGCCTGTCGGGCGCGGAACCGGCCATCGACGCCGCCGCCGCGCACCTAGGTGGCGAGCGCGTGGCCGAGGCCCAGGCCCGCGCGCTGTGGCAGACGGTGCGAGAGCAGCGCCATGCTTTCTTCGCGCGCGCAGTGGCCGCCGGCACGCCGCTGTGGCGCCTGTCGGTGCCTTCGACCACGCCGGTTGCCGCGCTGCAGGCCCTCGGTACCGAGCCGCTGATCGAGTGGGGCGGGGCGCTGCGCTGGTTCGCCGGACGACGGGGCGACGCCGCGCGCATCCGCCAGGTCGCGCGGCAGGCGGGCGGCCATGCCACGTTGTTTCGCGCCGAAGACGCCCTGCGCCGCGAGGCCGGCGTGTTCCAGCCGCTTGCGGCGCCGCTCGACCGCATTCATCGCGATTTGAAAACGGCGTTCGATCCTCACGGCCTATTCAATCCCGGCCGGATGTACGCGGGCTTCTAATGGAAACTCCCGAGTAATGGAAACCCACTTAGCCGACTGGATCCGCGGCACAGCGCAGGGCGACGAGGCCGAGGCCATCCTGCGCAAGTGCGTGCACTGCGGGTTCTGTACCGCCACCTGCCCCACCTATCAACTGCTGGGGGACGAGCTGGATGGCCCGCGCGGACGCATCTACCTCATGAAGCAGATGCTTGAAGGCGAGCCGGTGACACGCTCCACGCAGTTGCACCTGGACCGCTGCCTCACCTGCCGCGCCTGCGAGACCACCTGCCCCTCGGGCGTGGAATACGGCCGCCTGGCCGACGTGGGGCGCGCCGTGGCCGAGCAGCGCGTGCCGCGGCCTTTGGGCCAGCGAGCGTTGCGCGCGCTGATTGCCCGCGTGTTCCCGCGCCGCGGCTTGTTTGCCTTCGCCGTGGCGCTGGGCCGGATGGCCAAGCGGGTGGCCGGGCCGCTGCTGCCGCGCGCGCTGGCCGACAAGATTCCGGGCGCCGCGCCCGCGGCCGGCGCCTGGCCGCCCGCTCGCCACCCGCGCCGCATGCTGGCGCTGCGCGGCTGCGTGCAGCCGGCGCTCGCGCCCGAGACCAATGCCGCCGCGGCGCGCGTGCTCGACCGCCTGGGCATCTCGCTGCTTGAGGTGCCCGCCGCCGGCTGCTGCGGCGCGCTGCGCTATCACCTCAACTTCCAGGCAGACGGGTTGGATGACGCGCGGCGACTCATCGACGCCTGGTGGCCGATGGTGGAGGGGGAGGGCATCGAGGCGCTGGTGATGACGGCCAGCGGCTGCGGCGCCATGGTGAAGGAATACGGCCACCTGCTGCGCCACGATGCGGCTTACGCCGATAAGGCTGCGCGCATCAGCGCCATGACGCGCGACATCGCCGAAGTGCTGGCGGCCGAACCGGCCCGGCTGGAACCCGCCGCGCGCGGCCGCCGTATCGCCTTCCAGTCGCCTTGCACGCTGCAGCACGGCCAGCAGTTGCCGGGGGTGACCGAGGGGGTGCTGCGCGCGGCCGGCTTCGAGTTGTGCGCGGTGCAGGACGCGCACCTGTGCTGCGGTTCGGCCGGCACCTACTCCATCCTTCAGCCCGAATTGTCCCAGCGGCTGCGCGACAACAAACTGCGCGCGCTGCAGGCCGCGGGCCCCGACAGCATTCTCACCGCCAACATCGGCTGCCAGTCGCACCTGGCGGGCGGGGCGGCGAAGCCGGTCAAGCACTGGATCGTTGCCTTGGACGAAATGCAAACGGTGGCCTGAGCCACCGTTTGCGGGACTACATCACTTGGCGTGGAGGTCAGCGATGATGCTCGCGCCACTCGTGCTCCCGCCATTCGCGCTCGCGCCAGCCGTGGTGGCGGCGCTCCCAGTGGTTGCCCATCCACACCCAACCCGGGCGGTAATAGCCCGGCTCGTAGTAGACCACGCGCGGCGGGTAATAAACCGGCGCGGGCGGCGGGGCGTAGACCACGCGCGGCGGCGGCGCATAGACCACCGGCGGCGGAGGCGCGTACATCGGCGCGCCGATGGACACGCTGAAACCGACGTTGTCGTGCGCCGAAGCCGTGCCGGCCAGGGCGAACAGGGAGCCGCCCGCCAGGAGGGCCGCGGCCACGGTTTTCAGGATTCTGGATGTCATGATGGTCTCCATGTTGTAGGTGCTACTTCCTCGAACCTCGTTCTCTCAAAACAATGCCACGTACTCTTTTATACGCGCGGGATGAGCGAAAGTCGGTAACAAGATGTGGCATTCGCAACCGTTCTGTAGAAGCGTCGCCGGGGGGTGACATGTTGCGCCGCATTCGACCTGGATTCCGTTGCCCCCCAGGAGTCAATCTCCTTGGCGAGAGCATGGGATAGCCCAAAACGCCGCTTTTTTCGCTCTGCGGTATGATTCGCCCGCCCGGGTGAAAACAGGCATCTAGAACAGAATTCAAACCTCCCAAGGCTCCGCAATCCCATGCTCATCGGCATCCCAGCCGAAACGCGCCCCGGCGAAACACGGGTCGCAGCCACTCCCGAGACCATCAAGAAGCTTCTGAACGGCGGCCAGCACGCGGTCAAGGTGCAGGCCGGCGCCGGGCGCGGGGCGAGCATTCCCGATGCCGACTACGTCGCGGCCGGCGCGTCCCTGTGCGCCGCCGCCGAGGCCTTCGCCGCCGAGGTCGTGCTCAAGGTGCGCCCGCCCCTGCCCGAGGAGTTGCCGCTGTTGCGCCCGGGGCAAGTGCTGGTGGGCATGCTCAACCGCTTCGATGCCGCGGGCCTCGCCGGCCTGGCGGCCCGCGGCGTGACCGGCTTTGCGCTGGAGGCGGCGCCGCGTACCACGCGTGCGCAGTCCATGGACGTGCTGTCCTCGCAGGCCAACATCGCCGGCTACAA
>DATNCF010000536.1:0-4271 GCA_035571675.1 Burkholderiales bacterium
CTGGACGGCTACACCGAGGGCCGCTTCGACCGCGTGATGCTGTTCTACACCAAGTTCGAGAACACCATGAAGCAGGAGCCGGTGATGGAGCAGTTGCTGCCGCTTACCGGCGAACGCCTCGGCGCGCCGGTGGGCAACTGGGACTACATCTACGAGCCCGACCCCAAGCTGGTGCTGGACGAGGCGCTGACCCGGTACATCGAGGCCATCCTGCTGCAGGCGCTGTCGGAGAACATGGCCTCGGAGCAGTCGGCGCGCATGGTGGCCATGAAGGCCGCCTCGGACAACGCCGGCAGCGTGATCGACGAGCTGACCCTGATCTACAACAAGTCGCGCCAGGCCTCCATCACCAAGGAACTGTCGGAAATCGTCGGCGGCGCGGCAGCGGTTTGACCCCCAGCTCGAACACACCGAAATCAATACCAGCTACTTAGGAAAACACCATGGCAGCAGTTCAAGAAGCGCTGAAAGGAACCATTGTCCAGTGCATCGGCGCGGTGATCGACATCGAGTTCCCGCGCGAAGCGATGCCGAGGATCTATGACGCCCTGACCCTGGACGAGGACTCCACCAACCCGCTGGCCGAAAAAGGCCTGACCTTCGAAGTCGAGCAGCAGCTCGGCGACGGCGTGGTGCGCACCATCGCGCTCGGGTCGTCGGACGGCCTGCGCCGCGGCATGAAGGTGTCCAACAGCGGCAAGCCGATTTCGGTGCCGGTGGGCACGGCCACCCTGGGCCGCATCATGGACGTGCTCGGCCGCCCCATCGACGAGCGCGGCCCGATCCAGACCCAGGAGCGCCGCTCCATCCACCAGACGGCGCCCAAGTTCGACGAGCTGTCCCCGTCGGTGGAACTGCTTGAAACCGGCATCAAGGTTATCGACCTTGTCTGCCCGTTCGCCAAGGGCGGCAAAGTCGGCCTGTTCGGCGGCGCTGGCGTGGGCAAGACGGTGAACATGCTGGAGCTGATCAACAACATCGCCAAGCAGCACAGCGGCCTGTCGGTGTTCGCCGGCGTCGGCGAGCGCACCCGCGAGGGCAACGACTTCTATCATGAAATGTCGGAAGCGGGCGTCATCAAGCTCGACAACCTGACCGAGTCGAAAGTGGCCATGGTGTTCGGGCAAATGAACGAGCCGCCCGGCAACCGCCTGCGCGTGGCGCTGTCCGGCCTGACCATGGCCGAGAGCTTCCGCGACGAAGGCCGCGACATCCTGTTCTTCGTCGACAACATCTACCGCTTCACGCTGGCCGGGACCGAAGTGTCGGCGCTGCTGGGCCGCATGCCGTCGGCCGTGGGCTACCAGCCCACGCTGGCCGAGGAAATGGGCCGCCTGCAGGAGCGCATCACCTCCACCAAGACCGGCTCCATCACCTCCATCCAGGCGGTGTACGTGCCGGCCGATGACTTGACCGACCCCTCGCCCGCCACCACCTTCGGCCACCTGGACGCCACCGTGGTGCTGTCGCGCGACATAGCGTCGCTCGGCATCTACCCCGCCGTGGACCCGCTCGACTCCACCTCGCGCCAGATCGACCCCAACGTGATCGGCGAAGAGCACTACAACACCACCCGCGCCGTGCAGGCCGTGCTGCAGCGCTACAAGGAACTGCGCGACATCATCGCCATCCTGGGCATGGACGAGCTCGCGCCCGAGGACAAGCAGGCCGTGGCGCGCGCGCGCAAGATCCAGCGCTTCCTGTCGCAGCCCTTCCACGTGGCCGAAGTGTTCACCGGTTCGCCAGGCAAGTACGTGACCCTGAAGGACACCATCAAGGGCTTCAAGGCCATCGTCGAAGGCGAGTACGACCACCTGCCCGAGCAGGCCTTCTACATGGTCGGCACCATCGAGGAAGCCGTCGAGAACGCCAAGAAGCTCAAGTAAGCGCCAGACCTAGGATCGCACCATGGCCCACACCATCCACGTCGACGTCGTCAGCGCCGAGGCCTCCATTTTCTCGGGTGAAGCCGAGTTCGTGGTGCTGCCGGGCGAAGCGGGCGAATTGGGCATCTACCCCCAGCACACCCCGCTCATCACCCGCATCAAGCCGGGCGCGGTGCGCATCCAGCCCGCGGGCGGCGGCGCCGAGGAACTGATTTTCGTCGCCGGCGGCATCCTGGAAGTGCAGCCCAAGCTGGTGACGGTGCTCGCTGACACCGCCATCCGCGGCCACGACCTCGACGAAGCCAAGGCCGCCGAGGCCCTGAAGCGCGCCGAAGAAGCCCGCGCCAAGGCCACCGACAAGCTGGAAATCGCCACGGCGCAGGCGGAGTTCGCCATGATGGCGGCGCAGATGGCGGCGATCAGGAAACTCCGGCAGAAGCACTGAGTTTGTAGCTACAGATCAATCTGCCGCAAGCATCCCTGCGGCGGACCCAAAAGCCGGCCACAAGCCGGCTTTTTCATTTTCGAGATACAGTATTTTGTCCTCCAGCTAGATAAACCTTTAGAGGGCTTAAAAGAGATGGGGTACCTAAACACTCTCCGAAATGAATGGATTCATTTCACCCCGAAGAATTGGTCGATTGAAGTGGCATACGTTGCCAACACATCCCGTTCGACGGTTGAGGTGCTCACCTTTTTGCTTACCGCGTCATGTGCCTTTTTTTGGCATGAACCAACTCTAGCGGAAAGAGCCGCCTTCTTGCTTCACAGCCTAACCACGAGACTGCAGGAAGTGGAGTCAAAGATATAGAGTGCCCAAAGCCTTTAATGCGGCAGTACATGAGACAGGAAATGAACTAGCGAAGCGCTAAACGGGAAAGAAGGCGTAAGCCAGTGATAGTATTTGATCGAAGGATCGATCTGAATGGTGGACTGGAAGCCCTACATCACGACTAACCCCGAAATCATGCATGGTGCTATTTGCTTCCGTGGGACCCGCATACTTGTGTCTATCGTGCTCGATAATCTAGCCGCTGGCGCATCGCAAGATGCATATTCTCGGGCAGTACCCTTCGCTGAAACCAGAACATATTTCGGCCGCCCTCGGCTACGCCGCTGATCTCGCGCGCGACCGTATTGTCCCGGGTCCTGCCTGAGTTAGGCTTGCCGGGATAGGCTGATAAAACTTGCCCTGCGACGGCGCAATCAATGCAAGACCAGAGGCACGGCATGATAAGCGCACAATACCTAGTTACCTCTCTCGTCGTGGTGCTGGTTCCCGGGCCCGGAGTCCTGTTCACTATCTCCACCGGTCTGCTCCACGGCCGCCGCGCTAGCCTGCTCGCGTCGGTCGGTTGCACGCTGGGGATCGTGCCCCATCTCCTCGCCACCATCCTGGGCCTTGCCGCCGTGATGCACCAGAGCGCGCTGGCTTTCCATCTCCTGCGCTACGCGGGCGCGGCCTACCTCGTGTACCTTGCCTACTCCACCTGGCGCGACAAGAGCGCGTTCTCCATTGAGCATGCGCCGAGGCTTAGCGCGGGAAGAATCGTAGTGCGGGCCATCCTCACCAACATCCTCAACCCCAAGCTCACGCTGTTCTTCTTTGCCTTCCTGCCGCAGTTCGTCGATCCCCGCGGCGGCTCGGCGCTGGAGCAATTGTTGGTCCTCAGCGCCGTCTTCATGGCAATGACCTTCGTGGTCTTCGTCGCGTACGGAGTGCTCGCTCACGAATTCCGCGCCAGGGTTATCGGCTCGCTGCGCGTGCAGGCGTTGCTCCGACGCGGATTCGCCGCCATGTTTGCAGCGCTGGGCGTAAAACTAGCCCTTTCGGACAAGTGACGAAGCAGAGTAACCTCATTCATCTTGGACACATGAAACTGTCATGACGCGAGAACGCAAACAAGATGTGCACTTAGACGAGGACGAGCTTGCTGAACTCGAATCGGGAATCGCTGAAGCTGATCGAGGAGAAATGATTTCAGGTGCCGAGTTGTTTAGGCGCCTTGAGAAACGCAAGACGTTGCAAGAGGCCGCTATCAACGCCTGGAACGAATATCAGAATACTGGCCGTTACCTTACTGAGGAAGAGGCCGATACATGGCTACGCACGCTGGAATCAGGGCGTGATACGGAACCGCCCACCCCAAAAGCCTTTAAGTAAAATGGCTATCCGGTTCAAGGTGAACCCGAAGACGCCGCTGGCGCAAGCGCAGCGGAAGAGAGCTTGATCGCAGACTTGCTCAGCTTGAACGCGAGGGGGTATGCGTACCTATCAGTCCGACGACAAAATCACGTTCCGCACAATCGGATAAATCTGCTTGTTCCAGCGTGTCCCGCTGAACACCCCATAGTGCCCCACCCCCGCCTGCATATGGTGCTTCT
>DATNCF010000537.1:0-7248 GCA_035571675.1 Burkholderiales bacterium
CAAGGACAGCAGGTCCTTGCCGTCGAACAACACCTGGCCACCCGAGGCTGAATGAAGGCGCAGCACGGTCAGACCTACCGTGGTCTTGCCCGAACCGGACTCACCCACCAGCCCCAAGGTTTTACCGCGGGCCAGGGAAAAGGACACGTCCTTGACCGCCCGGAACTCCCGCTGGCCGAACAGGCCTTCGCGGGAATAAAAGCTCTTGCCGAGGTGCCGCACTTCAAGCACGACGGGCTCGCCGGCCGAGGCACGGTTGCGCTTTTCCTCCCGCGCCGGCTGGTCCGGCGTGCCTCGCAGAAAATCATCAATAACAGGCAGGCGCACAGGTCGTTCATCCAGCTTCGGCCGGCAGGCGAGCAACGCTTGCGTATAGGTGTCCTTGGGACGTTCGAAGATATCCCCTACCGATCCCTGCTCCCGTATTTCGCCTGAACGCATCACTACTACATGGTCGGCGATTCTCCTGACTAAACCCAGATCGTGCGTGATGAACAGCAGCGACATTTTCAGCCGTTCACGCAGGCCAGCGATCAACTCCAGTATCTGCCTCTGAATCGTTACGTCCAGCGCGGTAGTTGGCTCGTCGGCAATGAGCAGTTTTGGCTCACAGGCGATGGCCATGGCGATCATGGCGCGCTGTTGCTGGCCGCCTGACAACTGAAAAGGATATTTGTCGACGCTGTGCGCTGGATCGGGAATCCCTACTTCGTTCAACAGGTCTATTACGCGGGCTCGCGCCTGACGGCGCGACAGATTTTTATGCAAACCCAGAACTTCGCCGATCTGAAAGCCGATGCTGAACACCGGGTTCAGCGAGGTCATGGGTTCCTGAAAAATCATGGCGAGTTCTCCGCCGCGCTTGCGGCGCAGCTCGACTGGTGAAAGCTGGAGCAGGTCCTGTCCGTTATAGAGAATGCGGCTGCCAGAATCTACTTTTGCACTCTCTTTCGGCAGCAGGCCCATGATCGCCAACGCGCTCACCGATTTCCCGCTGCCCGACTCGCCCACCAGCGCCACGCTGCAATCGGCCGGCACGTCGAAGCTCACGCCCTTCAGCGCCGCCACCGTGCGCGGCTGCCCTCCCATGGCAAGGCGAAAGTCCACGGCGAGGTTTTGGAGGCTCAGCAGGTTTTCGCTCATGGATTTGTCATTGGAGCTTGGGATCCAGCGCGTCGCGCAGCGCATCGGTGAACAGGCTGAACGCCGTCACCAGTACGGCCATGAACAGCGTCGCCGCCGCCATCTGCCACCAGTAGCCGAGCAGCAGCTCGCTTTGCGCCTCGTTCAGCATGCTGCCCCACGACACCGTGTCCACCCCCACGCCGAAGCCCAGGAAGGACAGCACCACCTCGGACTTGATGAACAGCACCACGTGCAGCGAGAGTTGCACCAGCACCACGTGGCTGACGTTGGGCAGGATGTGAACGAATACACGGCGAAGGTTGGAAGCGCCGATGGCGTCGGCCGCCAGCACGTATTCGCGGACGCGGTGCTTGAGGTACTCGGCGCGCACCAGGCGGAATATCCCCGTCCACCCGGTAAGAGCGAGGATCAGGATGACGGTATCGGGGCCGCGGCGGTTGAGCACGGCCGCGATGGCCAGCACCAGCAGCAGATAGGGAATGGAGGTGAAGACGCTGTACAGCCAGTTGAAGAAATCATCGCGTTTACCGCCGTAATAGCCGGCTATCGCTCCGAACAGCGTCCCGATAAGCGTGGCCAGCGCCGCAGAGGCCAGCCCCACCAGCAGCGAGACCTGGGTGCCCTTGATGGTCTTCTTGAGCACATCGCGGCCCCATTTATCGGAACCAAACAGCAGCTTTCCCGACCGAGCCGGCTTTGCCTGGGGTGACTTTGCTTCGCGCTTTATTTCCGCCAGAACATCGGCCAGCGGGTCCTGGATGTCGGGATTGGGGGTAGCGATGATTTCGGGGCGTATCTCAGCCAGATCACCAGCCAAGGGATCTTGTATCGACGACTCGGTAGGCGTTATCCGCGCAACTCGCCCCGTGGCCGCCTGAGTGTCCGGGTGGGACAGGTTCTTGTTCAGGAATGCGGGAGGCGCGTTGCCGCTGCCGGTTTCCTCCGCCCAGTCGCCGGCAACCAGCCCCATGGCCGAAGCCAGCGCGATGATGACAAAGACCGCGACGATGACCAGCGACACCATGCCCACCTTGTCGCGGCGGAAGCGCTGCCCCACCAGCCCCCAAACACCGGGACTGTCGTCGGCTAGAAGCACCTCACCGGGCTGAATCGTGGCTTCCATGCTCAATCCAGCTTGACCCGCGGATCGAGCGCGCGGTAGATCAGGTCGGTGAGAATGTTCACCACCAGAGTGGCTATTGCGATATAGATGGTGACCGCCTTGATGATGGGAAAGTCGCTGCGCTCCACGGCCAGGATGACCTCGCGGCCCACGCCCGGGATGGAAAAGAACCGCTCGATCAGGAACGCGCCGGCGAGCAGCCCGGGCAGCTGGATCATCACGTTGGTGACGATGGGAATGGCCGCGTTGCGCAGCACGTGCACGCCCAGGATGCGGCCCTCGGGCAGCCCCTTGGCGCGGGCCGTGCGCACGTAGTCCTGGTGGATTTCGTCCAGAAAGAAGCTGCGGTACAGCCGCAGGTCCGGCGCCAGCGCCACGACCACGCCGACGATGACGGGGAGGAGTGCATAGCCGAACAGGTTCTGCGACGGCGTCGCGCCCCAGCCCTGGATGGGGAACCATGCGAGCTTGTAGGCCAGCGCGTACTGCAGCACGATGATGTAGACGAGGATGCTGATGGATTGTGCCACCGTGCAGGCGATCATGACGGCGCGGTCAGTGAGGGAACCGCGCAGCGCGGCCACCAGCATGGCCGCGGCGACCGCGAGCAAAGTGTCGATCACAAGCATGGGCAGCAGCACGGTAAGCGATGGACCCAGACGCGTCGTGAATATCTCTGACACGCGCTCGCCCGTGGCCCAGCTTGCGCCGAAGTCTCCGCTCAATATCTGCTTGATGAAAATCCAGAGCTGGACCGCGTAGGATTGGTCCACGCCCAACTGGTGGCGGATGTTCTGGATCTGGTCGGGGTTGGATATTTTTCCGGCGAGCAGATAGGCCGGATCGCCGCCCACCCAGTTGAAGAGCAGAAACACCAGCAGCACGACACCCAACAGAGTTGGAATGCTTTGCCACAGCCTGCGAACCAGGTACGCCGTCAAATCCGGGGCCTTTGAATTTAACTCTTTCCGCGATAGCGGAAAGCAACGAGCAAACGATAAAAATTAGTCAACGTTGGCTTTCCGCTCCGCGGAAAGGGGTTGCCCGACAGTTACCGCTTCGACTTTTTATCCAGATCGATGTCCATGTACTGCCAAACGGCTCGTAATACCGGATGTGTCTTGAATCCCACGACCCAAGGCTGCAGCAGCTCATTCCTGTACCGGCTATCCAGCAGTCTCCATGCCGTGTGCACTTCCATCAACCGCGTCATGTCCCGATACAGCTTGTTCCGTTCCGGCCCATCCGGCAGTTTTCTTGATGCCTCGTAAAGCTTGTCATATTCAGAAGACCTATAACATCCATTGTTGCTTTGGCCTGAGTTCGGTCCGTACAGCAACTGCATGAAATTATCGCCATCGGGATAGTCCGCTATCCATGCCGCGGTATGCAGCATCAGCCGGCATTGCTTCATCTGCTTGATCAGTTCCGCGAAGGTGCCTTTTTGTATCTCCATGCGCAGGCCGATCGAATCCAGCGATCGTTTCACCAGTTCGTCGAACTGGCGGTCGCGCTCATTGGGCATGGAGGCGTAGCGGATGATGAGCGGCTTGCCGCCGGGCTGGGTGCGGTAGCCATCCGCCCCTTTTTTGTAGCCGAACTTGTCCAGCAAAGCGTTCGCCGTGGCCGGATCGTACTGAAGGATGCTTCGGTAGCCCGGTTCGTGCCCCCCCACGCCGGGTGGAATGGGGTACTCGGCCTTGATGGCCTGGCCCTTGCGGATGATGCGGATCTGGTCGTCTATTTTCCAGGCCAATGCGATGGCGCGGCGCAGAGCGATCCTTTCCTTGGCAAAGCCGCCGAGAGGGTTGGCTTCGTCTCCGATTTTTTCCTGCATGTTGAAATGGGTGTAGATGATTTCCGGATCGACGCTGCGATCGAGTTGTATGCCGCGCTTCGCATACTCCGGCTTGAGCTTCCCATCTTCAGTCATGAAATTCGCCGCCAGCTCCGAGAGCTGGTATTCCATGTCGCTGTCGCCGCGCTCGAAAGCGAGCCAGCGGCTTTGCGCCTCTTCCAGAATGCTGATTTCCACCGCGCCGATGAGCGGCATGCGGTTGCCTTTCATGCGCTCGACCATGGCCTTGTCGGCCTCTTCGCCGGGGGCAAAGTCCCAGGTGCGCGCGCGGTAGTCCGGATTGGCTTCCAGGGTGATTTTCGAGGAACGCACGTATTTCGCCAGCCGGTAGGGCCCCGTGCCCACGGGATGCGAATTGGTATCGGCCCCGTAGGTCTCGATCACCTCGCGCGCCACGCCGCCCGACAGCTCGAAGGCCATGATGTGGGCGAAGCCGTAGTCGGTTTGCGCGAGGCGGATGCGCAGGGTGTAGCGGTCGGGCAGCTCAATGCCGGGCACCCGCGCGTCGTAGTCGAAGCGGCCGCTCTGCTTGGCCCTGGCCGCCAGTTCGTCCAGGCCCACGATCTTGCCCTCGAACAGGAAGGCGTAGGGCGAGCGGTTGGCCGGGTCGAGGAAGCGCTTGATGGCGTAGGCGTAGTCGGCCGCGGTCAGTTCGCGCGGCTTGCCCTTGAAGGCGGGATCGGGGGTGAAGTAAATGCCTTTTTTGACCCGGAAGGTGTACGTTTTGCCGTTGTCCGTGACCTCCGGCATGGACTCGGCGGTGTTGGGAACGATCTTGGCCGGCCGTGCGAGATAGTCGTAGGTGAGCAGCGGCTCGAAGATGGCCTCGATGACCGTGCCCGAGTAATAGTCCGAGACCTTGACCGGGTCGAAGCCGGTTTCGGCAGCCTGGAACGTGATGTGCAGAACTTTTGCCGGATCAGCAGCCCTAACACTGGGCGCAATCGACGAGGCCAGCGCGAGAAAGAGAGTTAGTGCCCCGACCAATCCCGCGTGATTGTCACGAGGGGCGGCGCTTCGCGCCGCGGGGAAAAGCCACCCCGCCATCCGCTTTGAATGTCTCTCCAAGACTAGGTCCGCTCTTTTCGCTACACTCGCGACATGTTCATGGCCAAGATCCTGCGCCGGATTGTAGCTGTTTCAGTTCTGGTTCCCGCACTCCTGCCGGCAGCGGCCTGGGCCGCACATGCCCTGGCCCTGGGCGCCACGCCCAAGTACCCCCCCGGCTTCACCCATTTCGACTACGTCAACCCCGACGCCCCCAAGGGCGGCACGCTCTACCTCGCCAATCCCGACCGGCGCAACAGCTTCGACAAGTTCAATCCCTTCACCCTCAAGGGCACCTCGCCCGCCGCCGTGGCCATGATGTTCGAGTCGCTGGGCACGTCGAGCTGGGACGAGCCGGCCACGGTGTACGGCCTGCTGGCCGAGGACATGAGCGTGGCGGCCGACGGCCGGTCGGCCACCTTCCGCATCAACCCCAAGGCGCGCTTCAACGACGGCAGCCCGGTGACGGCCGAGGACGTGAAGTATTCCTTCGACACCCTGATGAGCAAGGCCGCGGCGCCGCAGTTCCCGATCATTTACGCCGAGATCGCCCGCGCGGTGGCGGTCGACAGGCTCACGGTGCGCTTCGACTTCAAGACCGACAACTGGCAGTTGCCGCAGCTCGCGGCGGGCATGGCGGTGTTCTCGCCGAAGTGGGCGGCCGGCAAGCCCTTCGACAAGCTCACGTTCGAAAAGCCCATCGCCTCGGGCCCCTATCTCATCGAGCAGTACGACACCGGCCGCAACATCACCTTGCGCCGCAACCCCGAGTATTGGGGCGCCGATCTGCCCGTGAACCGCGGCCTGTACAACTTCGACCGCATCGTCTACCGCATGTACAAGGACGACGTGGCGCGGCTGGAAGCCTTCAAGGCCGGCGAGTTCGACTTCAACGTGGAATACAGCGCGCGCAACTGGGCGCGCAGCTACACCGGCTCGAACTTCCGCAACGGCAACATCATCCGGCGCACGCTACCCGTGGGCAGCACCGCCGGCATGCAGGGCTTCATCATGAACCTGCGCCGGGCGCAGTTCCAGGACAAGCGCGTGCGCGAGGCGCTCGGCCTGTCCTTCGATTTCGAGTGGATGGACCGGCAGGTGTTCTACGGCCAGTACAAGCGCATCTACAGCTTCTGGAACAACAGCCCCATGGCCGCCTCCGGCGTGCCCGAAGGCGACGAGCTGAAGCTCTTGAAAAGCCTCAGCGCGCCGCTCGACCCGGCGGTGTTCGGCGAAGCCGTGCGGCCGCCCTCCACCAACCCGCCGTCGTCGCTGCGCGCCAACCTGCGGCGCGCCGTGGCGCTGTTCGCCGAGGCCGGCTGGACCTACCGCGACGGGGCGCTGCGCAACGCCAAGGGCGAGCCCTACGCCTTCGAGCTCATCGACGAACAGGGCTCGCTGGGCCGCGTGGCCGCCCCCTGGGGCCGCAACCTCGCCAAGCTGGGCGTGCAGTTCAACTACCGCGTCATCGACCGCGCGCTGTACGAAAAGCGCCAGGAGAACTTCGATTTCGACATGATCAGCATCCGCTTCGGCGACTCCGAGACGCCGGGCCCCGAACTGGTGGATGAATTCGGCTCCAAGGCGGCCGACACGCCGGGCTCGGGCAACCTGTGGGGCATCAAGGATCCGGCGGTGGACCAGCTCGTGGCACGCATCGCCACGGCGCGCTCCCGCGACCAGCTCAACACCACGGCGCGCGCGCTCGACCGCGTCCTCATGCACGGCCATTACGTGATCCCCGAGTGGTACAGCAGCACCCACCGCGTGGCCTACTGGAACCGCTTCGGCTTCCCCGACAAGCTGCCGCTGTACTACCAGGCCGCTTCATGGATGGTCATGACGGCGTGGGAAACGAAAAAGCGCGGCCAATAACGTGTTCGTCTACATACTCAAGCGGCTGCTGCTCATCATCCCCACCACCCTGGGCATATTGGTGATCACCTTCGCCATCAACCAGTTCGTGCCTGGCGGGCCGGTGGAGCAGATCGTGCAGGAGCTGCGCACCCGCGGGTCGGGCGGCGAAGGCGGGGGCGGAGGCGGCTTCACCAGCTACCGCGCCGCGCAGGGCGTG
>DATNCF010000538.1:0-5188 GCA_035571675.1 Burkholderiales bacterium
GGAGAACACCCGCGATGCCATGGGCAAGACCTACTCCGACCTGCGGAGCGACCGGCGCGAACTGCGCTCGGACTTCGCCGACCTGAGGCAGGACCGGCGCGATGCGCGCGAGACCTTTGCCGAGCGAGGAAGGGATGACCGCGACGACCGCTTCGGCGACCACCTCAACGGCTGGCGTGACACCGGCGACTTCAGGCACGGCGATCGCGACCGCTTCGCTGACCGCGGCGATTTCAACCGCGACAAGGACCGTGATCACCGCGATGTGGCCGACTTGCGGCGCGACCGCGACCACGACCGTGACTTCGCCGACGCCCGGCGCGGCCACGACCGTGACACGGCCCACCTCCAACGCGAGCGTGATCACGACCGCGACCGCGACATGATGGCGCGCCGCAACGATTGGAACAGTCGCCAGGTGGCCGACCTGCGCGACAGCCGCAACGCCTCCCAGGCCGCGGCCGCGCAGAACCAGGCTGCCGCCGCCCGCGCGGACCGTCATGACAAGGCCGAGGCAGCCCGTATGGACACCCGAGTCGCCGCCAATGTGAGCGCGGCGGTGCGAGGCGCCCACTAGCGTCACGGCATCAACAGCAAACCCGCCGCACTGTGGGCCGGCAAACCCGTTACGGGGCTTGCCGGCCTTTGGCTGTTCGTTCAGGCCAGTGCGTAGCGCCAATGCTCGCCAGCCGACCGGATGAAGCCGCCGTCGGGCGCCACGAAGTGCGCCGTGAGTATGCGCCGGCCGCTGTCGGCATTGCGCTCCAGGAAACCGCGCCGCACCCGGGTGCATACCTCCGGTTCGGCCGTGGCGCCGACTTCCCAATGGGGAATGGCGCACTGGATGGGGTGGTGCATGAGATCGCCGGTCATGATGGCCCGCCCGCCTGCCGCGCGCCCGCCCGCCGCGCCGCCCACGTGCACGCACACGTGCCCGGGGGTGTGGCCAGGCGTGTGCTCGAGCCACACCTCGTCGTCGATGCCGTGGTCGGCCTCCACGATCACGCCCTTGCCCGCGTCCATGACCGGCAGGACGCTGTCGGCGAACGAACCATAAGGCTCGCGCCCGGCTTCGTATTCGGCTTTCCAGTACTCCCACTCCGGCCGCGCGAACAGGTACTTGGCGTTGGGGAAGGTGGGGACCCAGCGGCCGTCCACCAGTCTGGTATTCCAGCCCACGTGGTCGAAATGCAGGTGGGTGCACATGACGAAGTCCACCTGCTCGGGGGTGACGCCGGCCGCGGCCAGGGTCTGCAGCCAGGGGCCGCGCATCTGGTTGAAAGCGGGGTATTGGCGCGCCTTGTCGTTGCCCACGCAGGCATCCACCAGGATGGTGTGGTGGCGGGTCTTCACCACGTAGGCCTGGATGTTCATCCGCAGCCGGCCGTCGGCGTCCATGAACCGCGGCTCCAGCCAGTGCCGGTGCGCTTCGAGGGCGGACAGGTCATGCGTGGTGAACAGGTGCCTGGCGTCGATGGGCGTGTTTTCGGATTCGGGCACCCGTACCACGCTCACCGCGCCCAGGTCGATGGTGTTCATGCGCCTCCTCTGGTTGTCGTGGGTGGTTACCCCAAAATGCGGCGATAAGGCATTAATATAGCCGCATTCATTCGATGCGATGATCCGCGACGTGACGGCCTAGAAGGCGAGGAGGATACATGGCGGGCAAGCGGGGCAACGGCCTGGTGGCGGTGTACGGCAGCGTGGCGCCGGACTTCGAGGACGAGTACAACAACTGGTACAACACCCACCACATTCCGCCCCGCATGCAGGTGCCGGGGTTCCTGGCCGCGGTGCGCTACCGGCTGGCGGCGCAGTCTACAGGGAATGCGCCGCGCTACCTCACCTTTTATGAGCTGGAGGAAACCGGCGTGCTCAAGCACCCGGTGCTGCAGCACATGACCGAGAACCCCACCGACTGGGACAAGCGCGTGGCGCCGCACATCAACGTCGAGGGTCAGCTCATCTACAAGCGCGTCGCGGCCGTGGGCAACCCCGGCGAGCTGCACGCGCCGGTGGTGTTCACCGTGCGCCTGGACGTGGCGCCCGAGGCGGACGAGGAATTCAACCGCTGGTACGACACCGACCACCTGCCTGCGCTGGGCGGCGTGCCCGGCGTGCAATCGGCGCGGCGCTACGCGCTGCGTTTCCCCAAGGGCGGCTCGCAATACCTCACCGTGTACGAACTGGAGCGCGACGACGTGCGCGCGACCGACGCCTGGCGCAAGGCGGCCGATTCGCCCTGGACGCGCAAAATGCAGCCCAACCTGAGGAACATCAAGCTCGACCAGGGACGCTGCATATTCCAGCTCTGAGCGGCGCCGCACAAAACGGTGACGGGTGAACCGGCGCTAGCAGCGGCTGGGCCCGCTCCGATTCCCGGCCCGCCCGCGTGTGGACCGACCGGATCGTAGCTAACCCACCTCCCCTTGACTTGATCAGGCTGGCCGGCGCTTCAGCGCCCCAAGCCACGTTCGCGGCGCCGATCCGCCCATTTGCGCCGCCGCCTTCTTGGGCCTGAGGGAGGTGCCCATCTGCCCCACGGTCTGCGACGACCTGGACCACACGATTTCGCAGGCGGGGAAGTCCACGCCCCCGTAGTACCAGCGGCAGGCGTCCATGCGCCTGTCGTTGCGCCCGATGCGCAGCTCCACGAAGCGGCACTGCAGGCCGTCGATCAAGGCGTCGGTGGGCAAGGACAGGTCGAACGGCCGTCCATCCTGCAAGGCGCGCACCGCGCGCAGCATGGCGCGCTCAGCCATCTGGGGTTCCTGGCCGAAAATCACCAGTTCCGGACAGCGGAAGGCCTGGTACAGGCCCACGGTATAGGCATAGGCCGCCGCGCTTCCGCGCCGCGGCACGTGGGCGCAATGCCAGCCGCGCGCGGCGATGTCATCGATCACGCGCTGGCCGGCGCTGGCGTCTGCCGCCTGTGGGTTCATGGGCGGGTTCATGCCCTGATTTCGGCTTTTTCGCCAGGAACTTGAATCATGTCCTCCCAAGCCGCCGGCCAAGCTCAAGTCCGGGCCGCACCTGACGATATGCATACAGGCCGCAGCATGCGGCATTTTCAGTGCCGCGACGGGGGAACAAATGCAGTGCATCGAACTGGGCTCGTGGCCCGGGGGTGTTCATGGAGGATTGGCACCGCCCGAGATTCAGAAAGCCTGGCTGGGCCTGCGCCTGCCGCTGTCCTTTCACGAGCCGGCCACCGGCTATATCGTGAGTTCCATGGTGGCGGTGGAGATCCTGCGCCTGCACGATCGCCAAGCCGCGCGCTGGTGGGAAGATCACACCCCGGTCATGCAGCCCGACCAGTTCTTCACCTTCGAGGAAGGTCCGACCCGGTTTCTGAACGGCCTGCCCAGCATCGTCGCCAGGCCCGGCCACGACGGGGTGTTCACCACCGTGGGCCAGTTCTTCTGGCGGCTGGTGGCGCGCGCGCGGAACCAGCGCTTTCCGACTCCCGACACCGAGCAGTTGCGCGACCTGCTGGAACTGGACGCCTCCGAGTGGGCCAGGCTGGAAGCCTCGGCCCTCACCCGCCCCATCGTGCTCATGCTGGCCAGCGTCATCGCCGAGGACTGCTGCATGCGCATCCAGGGCATCACCGGCGAAGCCGAACTGATCGCGGCCAACGAGGAAGGCCACGCCGTGCTGCTCGCCATTTACGAAATCGCCATGGCCTGCGGCATCGACGTCAGCCCCGCGGAAATCGACCGGCCGCTGTCGCTGATCGACATGGAGCCGTTCATGGACAGCGCGTTTGGGCCGTCACAAGCAAGCTGACCAGCTATTCGCCGCCACATCAGTTCCCGCTCTTGAGCCAGTCAACAACGGCCAGCCCCTTGATGCGGGAAAACTCCCGGGTGTTGTTCGTGACGAGCGTGGCGCCCAGACTCAGCGCATGTGCGCCGATCATATTGTCCAATGCACCTATGGGTGTTCCCGCGTTTTCCAACAGGGCCCGGAGGCGCCCGTAAACACGCGCGGTTTCCCGAGCAAAGGCCGCCACTTCCAGTGGCAGGATGAACTCGTCGAGCGCCGCTTGGTTTCTTTCACGATGCTGGCTCTTTGCCACGCCAAACTCCAACTCGGCAAGCGTCACCCAGGAAATGCCAATTTCGCCCACACTGTACTCATTGAAGCGCGCCAGTACCTGCGGCGGCTTGCGTTTGATGAGAGCAATGCAGGTATTGGTATCCAGCATGACCCTCATTCAAACACCGCTTCGCGCTTGCGCTGTCTGGGCTGGCGGCGGGCACTCATGTAATCCTTGCTGAACTTGTCCAGGCTGCCCAGCAATGAATCCCACGAATCGATCAGAGGGATGAGCACCACGGCGTTGCCGGATTTCTTGATGAGCACCTCATTCCCCTCGAAGCGAAATTCCTTCGGCAGCCGCACTGCCTGGCTTTGTCCGTTCTGAAACAGTTTGGCCGTCTTCATGGTCTTCGCCTCTTAAGTATATTAATTAAGTATATACTAACTAGGCGCCCGCCATTATCGCCATGCACCGCAATTGACCTTGCGCTCTCATCTAGTCCGGATTGTTGGCCTATGTGCTGACCAGCATGGGGACCTCGCAGCGAAGAAGCAGGCGGAGAAAAGTCCGGCCTGACCACGGCCCGCGACTGAGCGCTCGTGCCGTAGCTCGAGCGGCTACTCCACTTCTAGCGCGGCCTTGCCCTCGGCCATTTTTCCGATGACCCTTGCCTCGGCGAAGCCCTCGGCGGCAAAGATGGCGAGCACTTCGTCCACTGTCTCCTTGGCGCAGCTCACCAGCAGCCCGCCCGAAGTCTGCGGATCGGTGATGAGATTGCGCTGCCAGTCCGCAAAGCCTCGGGGCACCGTCACCTCGTGGCCATAGCCGGCCCAGTTGCGCCCCGACGCGCCGGTGGCCACGCCTTCCTTCAGCCACGCCAGCGCCTCGGGCAACACTGGCAGCTTGTCGAAATGCACGTGCGCGCCGAGTTTCGAGCCGCGGCAGATTTCCAGCAGGTGCCCGGCCAGGCCGAAGCCGGTGACGTCGGTCATGGCGTGCACGCCGGCGAGGTGGGCGAGTTTGGTTCCGGCCGTGTTCAGTTGCGTGGTGGTGTCCAGCATCTGCCTGTAGCCCTCGGGCGAGAGTTTGCCCTTCTTCAGCGCGGCCGACAGGATGCCCACGCCCAGCGGCTTGCCCAGCACC
>DATNCF010000539.1:0-5809 GCA_035571675.1 Burkholderiales bacterium
TGAGACAGTTTGGTCCCTATCTGCCGTGGGCGTTGGACATTTGAAGGGGGCTGCTCCTAGTACGAGAGGACCGGAGTGGACGAACCTCTGGTGTACCGGTTGTGACGCCAGTCGCATCGCCGGGTAGCTATGTTCGGAAGAGATAACCGCTGAAAGCATCTAAGCGGGAAACTCGCCTTGAGATGAGATGTCCCGGGGACTTGATCCCCCTAAAGGGTCGCGGAAGACCACCGCGTTGATAGGCTGGGTGTGGAAGCGCAGTAATGCGTTAAGCTAACCAGTACTAATTGCCCGTGCGGCTTGATCCTATAACCTTGCAAGAGGTCCAGGATCGGCGCCTTGTGATGCAATCCAACTCCGCTGTTTTCGAACAGCTTACTTCTTCTGATTGGTCCGGCGTTCCTTCATTGGAGCGGCGGATGACAAGTTACGTCTGGTACCCATAGCGCCTTGGCACCACGCCTTCCCATCCCGAACAGGACCGTGAAACGGGGCTGCGCCGATGATAGTGTGCATTCGTATGCGAAAGTAGGTCAGTGCCAGACTCCTACAACCCAGAAAGCCCCGGTGGAAGCACCGGGGCTTTCTGCTTTGCGGGGCGCGCATTTCATCCTGTTTCGCCGTTGCCATAGGCATTTTTTCGCATTCCCAGGACGTCAAACCGCGCCGGGCGGCGGGAAGCGGACACGGGCGAATGGGCTAAACTCGCGGCATCAGGGACGGCAATCAGGACGGCCGGAGCTGCGGGGCCCCGGAACCAATGTATCTATTCCTCAAGTACCTGCACATCGTCTGCGTGGCGGCGAGCTTCGGCTTGTTCTTCATCCGCGGCGTGTGGGCCATACGCAGCTATCCGCAGCCGCAGGAGGCCTGGGTTCGTGGGCTGCCGCACGCGATCGACGCAGTGCTGGTGGTCTCCGCGCTCGCCATGCTGTATATGTCCTTCGGCGCCGCCTGGAGCGGCAACTGGATGGCGGCCAAGTTGGGCTACATCGCGGTGTACGTGGTGATCGCCGTGTATGCGCTGCGCTTTGCACAGGCGCGGGCCGCCAAGGTGCTGGCGTGGCTGGCCGCGCTGCTGCTGTTCCTTCACATCACCGCGGTGGCGGTGCTGCACTCTCCGTCGGGCCTGCTCGGCCTGCTCTGACCGCGTCAGGCCGCTTCGCGCTGGAAGGTGCGCGCGGGCGACGCGGCGGCATGCCGCGCGCGGGGTGCTGCTCCGATGCCGGCCCGGGGACGCCTGAGCCGCCGGCCGGCGCCATGGAGGCTTGGAGCCGCAGGCCGCAAGACCATCCCCACCTTGCGCACCTGCACGCCTTCGGCGTCAAGCACCACGAACTCCAGGGGACCGAGCGTGACGCGATCGCCCGCCAGCGGGCACGAATGAAGGGCGCGCGCCATGAAATCGCCAACACGCTGCCGGCCGACCTCGCCCGGGCGGATGGAGGGCGCGTAAAACCCCAGGATGTCCTCCAGGCTGACGGCGGCATTGAACACGAATCCGCGGGAGCAGCCGTCGCCGTCGGCAGAGCGCTCGGAATCGAATAGGGTCTGGGCATCGGGCACAACTGACCTCGCTTGAAACCGGCCGGGTACCGCGCGTGAATGGCCGTGGAGTTGCAGGCCGATATTTAAACGCCCGGGTGTGACAGGCATACGGACACGCGGCTGGTGCGGATGGTTCAGGCGGCGTCCGGGAAAGAAAACACGCACGTCATCGTGGCGTGGTAGGGATAGCGGGAGTGGCGGACGGCGCGGCTGTCAACGGCGGCATGCCCTGGGCCGCGGGATCGTACACGAACTTCCAGTCCGAGTAGCGGGCCGCGCCCTCGAACGCGCGGTCGAGGGGCTTGAATCCCGCCATCTTGATGGGCTTGTCCTGCGACAGGCTGTATACGCCCATGATGCCGCCATCGGGCCCCTTCACGATGCCCCACTCCGCATTGCCCGTCATGGGATCGAAATAGCGCTTGCGCAGGTATCGCTCCACGCCGGGCTTGCGCGGGTCCCTGAGCAGGTCGTCGATGGTTTGCGGGTACGAACGCAAACCATTGATGTAATAGCGCTGGATGGCTTGGCGGTACTGGCCGCCGACATAGAGCAGTTGCGCCTCCTTGTCGCGCAGCGCCGCGGTGCGCCACACCGCTCCGGTGACGGCCAGCCCGATGCCCATGAAGGCCACCATGAACAACACCCCCAGATAAGTGAAGCCGAGGGCGTTGTTGCCGTGAAGCGGAGTCCGGACGCGGGCCGCACCCGACATGTGCAATCCGGTCACCATGAGGAATAGGCCGTGCCGTCGCTGCCGCTGCCCTGGGCCCCGCTTTTCACGTCGAAGACGCCGCTTTTATCGGGATCGGGCGAAGGCACGCTCACCCAGGTGGAGGCGCTGTCGGTGATGGGGTCGACGGGGATGCCGCGCAAATAATTTTCGGCGGTCAGCGTCTGCAGCGTGTCGGGATACTTGCCCTTGTCGCCATAGTACTTGCCGAGGGCGTCGCGCATCTGGAACAGATCCTCCTTCAGCACCGCCTCCCTGGCCCGGGACAGGCTGCCGAAATAGCGCGGCACGGCCAGGGTCAAGAGGACGGCGATGATGGCCATGACCACCAGCAGTTCGATCAGGGTAAAGCCCGTGCGTTGTTTCATGCGCGTGGTGTTCGAGACCGGGGTGCTCGTCACTGAGTTGGTCGCCACAGAGCTGCTCGCCACTAGGACTCACCAGTCCCGGTAGGGCTGGCCGTTGATGCCGCGCCCCGCGGCTAGCGAGTACACGTCGAAAACGTCGTTGCCTTCGCTCGGTTCTTCGGGCGGGCTGGCGTAGCTGCGCTTGCCCCAGGTGGCGGCGGCGGGGAGCGTGTTGTCGGGATTGAGTGGATCGCGCGGGATGCGCCTGAGGAAGTAAATTTTCTGCTTTTTGGGGTCCTTCTGGTCCGGTACGCCGGCAGCCAGATCGTCCAGGGACTTGGGATAGCCCGATTCTTCCAGCGATTTCTGCACCCGCCCCTCGTCGGAGGCCTGCTTGTAGGCGTCGATGGCACCGCGGATTTCGCGCAGCGCGCGCTGCAATTGCTGCTCCTTGGCGCGCTGCACCGCCAACTCTCCCGCCGGCATGGCCACCGACGCCAGCAGCGCCACGATGGCCACGGTAATGACCAATTCGATCAGGGTGAAGCCGCGCACAGCGCGCACTTTCGATGCACTGGAGACCGGTCTGATCATGGCGGGAACCATGTCAGGGCGGCGTCACGCCGCCCAGCGGCACCATCTGCGGGCTGCTGGCCGCCGGTCCGCTTCCCTGCTGGGCGCCCTGCGGCTGACCCGATGGCGGCGAAGGTGCGGCAGGCGCAGGACTGTTCGCCGTGGGCGGAGCGGGGACGACAGGGGCCGGCGGTTCAGGCGCCGACATGTTGGCGGGTGAGGGCGCCGAGTTCATGATGGCGCTTTGCACACCGCCGGATGTGGACAGCTCGGTTCCGGCCGAGAATTCCGTGACCCGCGCATCGGGGCGGGTGAGCGTGCGGATCAAATGCGGCGTGATGAGCAGCACGATCTCGGTCTTGGTGTTGGTGTTGTTGTTGTTGGAGAACAGGTGGCCCAGCACCGGCATGTTGCCTAGCCCTGGCACCTTGGTGGCGTTGCGGCGGTCCTCGTCGCTGATGAGGCCGGCCAGGATCTGCGTTTCGCCGTCGCGCAACCGCAGCACGGTGTTGGCGTTGCGGGTGCCGATCTGGTACACGGTGGCGCCGTTGGTGGTCTGGATCGTGTTGCTGATGCTGC
This sequence comes from Burkholderiales bacterium, assembly GCA_035571675.1. Lineage (GTDB taxonomy): Bacteria > Pseudomonadota > Gammaproteobacteria > Burkholderiales > SG8-39 > CAIYPG01. The sequence goes on from DATNCF010000539.1 coordinate 3,781, forward strand.
TCACTTCCATGCCCAGCTTGATGCTGACGTCGTCGTCGAGGTGGATGAGGGGCTCCACCTCCAGTTTCAGGCCGACGTCGAGGTAGGTGACCGACTGCGACAGGAACCCGCCCGTGGCGGCGGCGGTGGTGGTGATCACCGGCACGCGCTCGCCGATCAGCACCTTGGCCTTCTCCTTGTTCTGCACCCGGATGCGGGGGTTGGCGAGCAGGTTGGTGCTGCCGTCCTGCTGGCGCAGGTTGAGGGCGAACAGCGGGTCGGAGACGGTGAGCCGGACCAGGTTGGAGCGCCGGCCCAGCCATTCCGACAGGCTGAACACGCCCGGCGTGCCGGTCCCCGTGGAGGTGGTGGTGTTGCCGGTGGCATCGGTGGTGCTGCTGGTGCCGCCCCCGCCCACCAGGCTCCAGGCAATCGAGCCGGGGTACTGTATGCCCAGATTGAGCAGGCGGTTGTAGCCGACCTCGAGCACTTCCACCTCCAGCATCACCTCGGGCTCGGCCAGGTCCTGGGAAGCGATGAGCTTCTCGGCCAGGCGCACGGTGTTGGGCGTGTCCCTCATCACCAGGATGTTCGACTTTTCGTCGACGTAAATGTCGCGGGTCTTGAGTATGGTGCGCACAAGGTTGGCGGTCTGCTTCACGTCGGCGTTGGAGACGTAGAAGCTCTTCACCACCAGTTCCTGGTACTCACGCATTTTCTGCGCCGTGTTCGGGTAGATCAGGGCGGTGGTGTCGTTCAGCACCTTCTGCTCCAGGCCGTTGGTGGTGAGCACCAGCTTGAGCACCTCTTCGGGCGGCGCGTCGCGCACCGTGACGCTGGTGCGCTGGTCGCCGCGCAAGTCGCGATCGAACAGGAAATTGAGCTTGGTGGCCCGGCCCAGCACGTCGAACACGGTGCGCAGCGGCACGTCCTTCAGTTCCAGTGAAATGGGCGCGCTGGACCAGGGTTTGAGCTGCGCCGTGCCCGCGGCCGGCTTGGCCGTCTTTTCGTCGATCACCCGCAGCAGGCGCCGGGCTTCGCGCTGGCCGGGGTCTTCCGACAGCACCGAGGTGAGCAGGCCCGAAGCCTCGCGGTATTTCTCGGCCTGGATCAGCGACTCGGCCTGTCCCACCGCGGCCATATGGCGGTTGTCGGCTTCGATCTGCGCCGCCCCGGCGCGGGCGCGCGCGTTCTCGCCGTCATAGCGCAGCACGCGCTGGTAGAGCTCGGCGGCGGGCTGCAGTTGCGCCGCCTGGCGCAGCGAATCCGCCTGGCCCAGCCACAGGGCGACGGCGAAATCGCGGCGGCGGTAGTACTCGGCGCGGTAGGCGCGGTTGTCCGGGTGTTCGTCGGCCGCCTTTTGCAGCAGCGCCAGGCCTTCCTCGGAGCGGCCCTGGCTGAACATGAGCTGCGCATCGTCCAGGGTCTTGTCGGTGGGGGCGGCGCAGGCGGCCAACAGCACGCAGGCCGTCAGCCAGACCATTAACCGTGGCCAGGCCAGGCGCCGCGTCGGCCGGAGCCCTTGGGGGCTCAAGGCCGTGGCGTGGAAAGTTGTGGCAAGGGTATTCAAGGCATGCCCCCTTCATTGGCGGGACGGAAATACAGCGTGAGGCGAACCTGGGCATTGAGCACCGGCTCGTTGATTTTCTTGCGCTCGAACTGCAGGGCATCGAGCGAGGCGGTGGGCATGCTCTTGAGCGCCGCGGCGACGAAAGCCCGCAACTGCGGATAGGCGCCATGCAGGGGCAGGGTGACGCGGTACCACAACAGGCCGTTCTCGTGCGGCTCGAGCCGGTAGTCGCCCGAATCCACCTGCAGGCCGTTCTGCTGCGCCTGCTGATACAGCATGTTGAGCTGCTCGGGCAGCGCGGCCGCGGGCGGGAACAGCCCGTAAAAGCGGCGCAGCTCGTCGGCCTGCCCGCCGCCGGACACGGGCTTTGCCAGAGAGCGGGTGCGCAACTGCTCGCGGCTGCTGCGCAGGGCGCTCAATTCCCGCTCCGCCGGCCGCACCGCCGACAGGTAGAAGGGCAGGCAGAACAGCAGCACGCCC
>DATNCF010000540.1:0-2508 GCA_035571675.1 Burkholderiales bacterium
AAGGCGTAGAGCAAAGGCATGTCGCCGTCCCAGGCCTCGACCGGCCGGGAGGCCCCATTGACGATGAGCTGAAAGCGGGCCATCGCGGTCTCCTGACGTGAGGGGCCAGCTTACACGCAGGCGCCGGCTCGCGTCACGCCAGGTGGACCTCAGGGCGCCGAGGACGGGCCGACAGCCAGTCTCAGCGGTCTAGTGCGCCGCTTTTTCGCCCAGGCCGGCCTCGTGGTCCTGCAGTGCCCACAGTGCGAGCGTGAGGACCAGCAGGCCGATGACCAGAGCATTTATCTTGGCCACTTGCAGCTGGAATCCGATTACCCAGGGTGAGACAGCGAGCCACAGCCCCAAAGCCGTTTCGGTCCACTCTTCCCAGGCTCGCGGAACAAAGATCGCCCCGAGTGCGGCTGCGACGAGCAGGACGCCGACGATGGCGGTGTTCGCCAGGGCGATCCAATCGCCTTGAAACCCCAACGCCAAGGGAGAGACGATCAGCCACGCACCCAGTGCTGCGTTGGTCGAGTCTTGCCAATGCTTCATGGTTCACCTCCTCGCCGGCGGAACCATTGCCCGGCGGACAGGGCCCGGCGGCAAGCTCATTTGAGCACCAAAAGACCCTTGCTTTCAAGGGGGCAAACCTGCTCCCCTCGACACCGAAAACTCACTCGTTGTGGCCGTCGCCCAAGCTCGGCAGCGCGGCGCCGCCGCCCACCGACAGCAAACCCGCTTTCGTGTACACGCCCAGCTTGTCGCGCGTATCCACGATATCGAGGTTGCGCATGGTCAGCTGTCCGATGCGGTCCTTGGGCGAGAAGCTCGATTCGCCCTTTTCCATCGTCAGCCGCTCGGGCTTGTAAGTGAGGTTGGGGGAAACCGTATCCAGCAGCGAATAGTCGTTGCCGCGGCGCAATTCCAGTGTCACCTCGCCGGTGATCGCGCGGGCGACCCACCTCTGCGCGGTCTCGCGCAGCATGATGGCCTGCGGATCGAACCAGCGGCCCTGGTAGAGCAGCCGCCCCAATCTTCTTCCGTTGTCGCGGTATTGCTCGATCGTGTCCTCGTTGTGGATGCCGGTCACCAGCCGTTCGTAGGCGATGAAAAGCAGCGCCAGGCCCGGCGCCTCATAGATGCCGCGGCTCTTGGCCTCGATGATGCGGTTCTCGATCTGGTCGCTCATGCCCAGGCCGTGACGGCCGCCGATCCGGTTGGCCTCCAGGATCAGCTCGACCGGATCTGCGAACGTCTTGCCGTTTAGCGCGGCAGGTTGGCCTTCTTCGAAGCGCACCGTCACCGTCTCGGCCTTCACGGCGACTTCCTCTTTCCAGAACGCCACGCCCATGATCGGATTGACGATCTTGATGCCGGTGCTCAGTTGCTCCAGGTCCTTGGCCTCGTGCGTGGCGCCCAACATGTTGGAGTCGGTGGAATAGGCCTTTTCGGCCGACATCTTGTACGCGAAGCCGGCCTGCTGCATGAACGCCGACATCTCGGCCCGGCCGCCCAGCTCGTCGATGAAAGCCTGGTCCAGCCACGGCTTGTAGATCTTGAGATGAGGGTTGGTGAGCAGCCCGTAGCGATAGAAGCGCTCGATGTCGTTGCCCTTGAAGGTGCTCCCGTCGCCCCAGATGTGGACGTCGTCCTGCTTCATCGCGGCCACCAGCATCGTGCCCGTCACGGCGCGGCCCAGCGGCGTCGTGTTGTAGTAGGTCGCCCCCGCCGTGGCAATGTGGAAGGCGCCGGCCTGCAGCGCCGCGATGCCTTCATGGGCGAGCTGAAGCCTGCAATCCACCAGGCGCGCCTTCTCCGCGCCGTACTGCATCGCCTTGCGCGGAATATCGTCGTAGTCGGGCTCGTCCGGCTGGCCGAGATTCGCGGTGTACGCATAGGGGATGGCGCCCTTCTGGCGCATCCAGTGCAGTGCCGCGCTGGTGTCCAGGCCGCCGGAAAACGCGATGCCGACTTTCTGGCCGGAGGGGAGATGTTCGAGGATGGTGCTCATGGGGGAGGGAGATAAGGAAAGGGACCGGGGGCCAGGGCCTGGGGGCCAGGATGTCAGCCGAAATGACAGATGTAGTGGTAGGCCTGGGCCACGCGGATCTGGAAGCTCGAATTGCCCGGGATGCTGAAGCGCTCCCCGGGGCCGCTTTTCTGCCATGCCTGGCTGCCGGCCAGTTTGTATTCGCAGCCGCCCGCGACACATTCCATGGTTTCCGGCGCGCCGGTATTGAAAGTCAGCTCGGCCGGCATGACAACGCCCACGGATTTTTTCGAGCCGTCCGACAACGTGATGCCGTGGCTCACGCACTTGCCGTCGAAGTACACATTGGCCTTGGCGCTGACGCAGGCGCCGTCGATTGTTTCGGTGATCATTTGCGAAGGTCGTTCCTCGGGGTGCGGGAACGCACAGGAAAGGGAACTGCGAATTTTAGCTGGGCCGAAAAAGCGCGCGGGCTTTCGCCCGCGCCTTCAGACCTTCATGACCTTGCCGACCGCCCCGCAGGGGCGCCAGCGTTC
>DATNCF010000541.1:0-2255 GCA_035571675.1 Burkholderiales bacterium
GAGCCTCAGGTGCCAATGCCGACGACGGCGGCATCGACGCTGTCGGCCCAGGCTTTGAGCGCGGCGATGGCGCGCTCGCCCTCGGGGCCCACGTGCTCGAGAATGGGGAACAGCACCGGTTCGGCGCCGTCGCGTTTCAGGAAACCGGCCCATTGGTCGGCGATCAGCGTCCAGGACAGCCAGCCCGGGTCGGTGCGCAGCCCGACGCGCAGGCCCTTGAGCGGGCGGTCGAGGCGGAAAGTGGGGGAGGATTGGGTGGCTTTGGGAGCGGCGGTGGGCTTGCGGATGCGGATGCGCCCGGGCTTGATGTCGGCGGCGTTCACGGGACCTCCTTGGGGTGGTTTCGCCAGCTAAAGATACCGAATGGTCGCGCCCCGGTCCAAGTGGGGATTCCTTGCGTGTCCATAAGCGCTGGCTTATGCTTATAACCGAACCCCCCTCTCCCCCTTAACCATCGGGCCGCCCGTGGAACTGCGCCAGCTCCGCTATTTCGTCGTTGCCGGCGAAGAACAGCACATCAGCCGCGCGGCGCGGCGCCTGCACATCACCCAGCCGGCGCTGTCGCAGCAGATCCGCGACCTCGAGTCCGAGCTGGGCTGCGCGCTGTTCGAGCGCCTGCCGCGCGGCGTGCGCCTGTCGGCCGCCGGCCAGGCCTTCCTGGAGCGCGCCCGCGCGGTGCTGGCAGAGCTGGAGGACGCCGCCGAGCGCTCACGCCACGCCGGGCGCGGCGAGGTGGGCCGGCTGCGCGTGGGCTTCAACGAAATCGCCGCCCAGCAGGCCGTGGTGGCCGAGGCCATGCGGCGCTACCGCGAGCGCTACCCGCACGTCGAGCTTGACCTGGCGGAAATGAACACCTTCCAGCAGCTCGACGCCTTCCGCGCCCGCGGCCTGGACATCGGTTTCCAGTACAACCAGGACCAGGACCGCGACACGCTGCGCGTGCATGTCCTGCGCACCGACCACTACGCCATCGCCATGCCCGCCTTCCACCGGCTGGCGAAAAAGAAGCAGCTCGACGCCGCGGACCTGGCCGGCGAGCCCCTGGTGTGGCTGTCGCGCGCCGTACACCCCCTCATCCACGACCGGCTGATGGCGTTCTTCAACGCCGCCGGCGTGGTGCCGCGCATCGTGCAGGAGTCCAAGAGCGAGGCCTCTGCGCTCAACCTGGTGTCGGTGGGCATGGGCCTCGCGCCCCTGGTGGGCGTGGCGCGCGCCGGCATGTCGGCCAACATCGTGCTGCGTCCCGTGGCGGGCATGGATTTCCCGCTCAATTTCGTCATGGCGTGGCGCGCCGGCGACAACTCGCCCTTAGTGGCGAACTTCGTGCAGACGGTGCAGCAGCTCCAGGCCGAGGGCGAGCCGGGAAGCCGGCGGCCGCCTCAGGCCGCACGCAAACAGAAGCGGATAAAACGCTTCCGCGGCAAGCTCAAGTGGGAAGGCGATCTGGATAAGATGAGAACCGACGACTGATCCTGGTCGGTTCCGAGGTTGTGCTTCAGGCCGGCAATTCGAACCAGAACGTCGCGCCCTCGCCTTCCTTGGCCTCACCCCAGATGCGGCCCTCGTGTCTGAGAACGATGCGCTTGGACAGGGCCAGGCCGATGCCGGTGCCGGGGAACTCGTCCGCTCCGTGCAGGCGGCGGAAGGGGGAGAACAGCCTGTCGTAGGCTTCCATCTTGAAGCCGGCGCCGTTGTCGCGCACCCAGTAACGGCGCAGGCGGCTGTCGGCCTCTCCGCCGACCTCGACGCGCGGCGCCGGCACCTTGGAGCTGTACTTGAGCGCGTTGCCGACGAGGTTGGTCCACACCTGCCTGAGCAGCGACTCGTCGCCCATGGCGGGAGGCAGGGCGTCGATGCGCACTTCGGCGCCCGGATAGTCGCCGCTGAACAGGGCGGCGGCCTGCCCGGCCAGGGCGTGCATGTCCACCTCCTTCACCCGCAGGGGCTGCCGGCCGCTGGCCGAGAACTCCAGCAGGTCCTCGATCAGCCGACCCATGTCGACGGCGCCGTTGCGCACGATGCCGAGCAGGCGCCGTCCCTCCTCGTCCAGGTGGGCGGCGTGATCTTCCTCCAGGATGCGCGCGAATCCATCCACGGCGCGCAGCGGCGCGCGCAGGTCGTGCGAGACCGAATAGCTGAACGCCTCGAGGTCGCGGTTGGCGGCTTCCAGTTCGGCGGTGCGGCGGCGCAGGCTCTGCTCCAGCGCCGCCTTCTCGCGCCGCAACTGCCGCACCGACATGGCGCGCGCCAGCACC
>DATNCF010000542.1:0-10404 GCA_035571675.1 Burkholderiales bacterium
GGTGCTGGCCGCGCCTTCTGTGCCGGTGCCGACATGTCCGAGGGGCGTCTTGAGGCGCGGGAAAAGAGCATGGAACTGACCATCGAGCATGCGGTGGTCGGCCCCGCGTACGTCATGGCTCGCATGGAAACGCCGCTCATCGCGGCGGTCAACGGCGCGGCGGTGGGCGTTGGCTTCGAGCTGACCGTTGGGTGCGATTTCCGCATCATGTCGAATACAGCCAAGCTGAACGACTTGCATGTCTCGCGAGGCCTGCTCGCGGATGCGGGGGCGCCGTGGCTGCTGCCGCGTATCGTGGGTTGGGAAAACGCCTGCGAGATTCTGCTGCTTGGCGAGCCGGTCGATGCGCCCACCGCGCTGCGTATGGGCCTCGTCGGCCGCGTGGTGGAGCCCGCAGAATTGATGGACGCCGCCCGCGCGTTGGCTAAACGCATTGCCTCCAAGGCGCCGCTTTCGGTGCGCTACATGAAGCGCTTGATGAGAGAAGGCATGTCGCGCGAGCAGCGGCCCACCATGGAGTCCTCGGCACGTCTGTTCAGGGAGCTGCAGGCGACCGAGGACCTGAAGGAGGGCGTACGGGCCTGGTTGGAGAAGCGCTCTCCCCAGTGGCAGGGGAAGTAGTTTTAAAGAAAGGCGAATCATGAAGCTTGGTTTGACGACATCATTCTTTGGCGATGCCAATCCGCGCGTTCCCATAGAGCGCATCCGACGCGCCGAGGAACTGGGCTACGACTCCGTTTGGACCGCCGAAACCTATGGCTGCGATGCCATGACACCGCTGGCCTGGATCGGCGCGCAGACCAAGCGCATCCGGCTGGGCACCGGCATTGCGCAACTGGCGGCGCGAACGCCGGCGAATCTGGCCATGTGCGCCCAAACCATCGATGCGATGGTCGGCGAAGGACGCATGATCGTGGGCATAGGCGTGTCAGGACCGCAGATTGTGGAGGGGTGGTACGGCCAGCCCTGGGGAAAGCCCAACTACCGGTTGCGCGACTATGTGACGATAGTCAAGAAGATACTGAAGCGCGATGGGCCGGTGGTCCACCAGGGCCGGGAGATCTCGTTGCCTTATCCCAAGGATGCGCCCGGTTCAAGCGGGCTGGGCAAGCCGCTCAAGAGCATTCTGCATGGCAACCCGGACATACCCATCCTGCTGGGCACGGGAACGCCGACCAACATCCGGATGACCGCCGAAATCGCAGATGGCTGGGTAGCGGGGAACAAATGGGTGCCCGGGCGCGAGGCATACTACCGTCCCATTATCGAAGAGGGCTTAAAGAAGCGTACCGACGGCAAGACCTGGAAGGATTTCACGATCTACGGCTCGGTGGGGATTCACATCAATCAGGATGTCAAGGCGGCGATGGCGGCCTTGAAGCCGACGATCGCGCTTTACGTCGGCGGCATGGGCGCCAAGCAGATGAATTTTCACAAGGACAACATGGTGAATCGCGGCTTTGGCGAAGCGGCCGACCGCATCCAGGAATTGTTCCTGGCCAAGAGGAAGGACGAAGCGATCGCCGCGGTGCCCGACGAGTTTGTCGATCAGGGCGCACTGATCGGGCCGCCTGAGCGGATCCGCGAGCGTTGGAAGCTGTGGGCCGACTCGGGCCTCACGCATATCAAGATCGTCAACGCCGACGATGAAGCCATGGAGCTGATGGCGCGCATTGCTCTTTGAACCCGGCGGTAAGATGTGACCTCCCCACGCAGGCGCTTGGCAGCGGGCATCGTCGATAATGCTTCTCCGATTATGCAACCGGGACTTCTGAACGGCGGCGAGCTTTGCCCCGGCGCTTGGCAGTCGATTTGACTGCCGGACCAACGCGGTTTTCACGAGCGGCATCGTCAGGCGAAAGTCTCCGAATCAGAGACAAGAAGGAATTGATCTGGGGCGAAATCGCCTGGGGCGCCCAGGCCACGCGTGTTTCCGTGAGCAACTGCCGCGGCAGGTCGGTGATCTTGACGAAGGTGACGCCATCCGCTTTGGGCAGGTTCTGCCCCATGCCGCTGACGCTGACGCCATTGCCGCTGGCCACCAGCCGAAGTATTGAATACCACTGGTTCGAGTACAGTGTCACGGTGGGCACGAAACCCGCAGACCGGCATGCGTCGACGATGGTCGAGTACATGCGTTCGTTCTTGGCCGGGTCGTGCATGATCCAGGGGTACTCTGCCAGATCCGAGAGGCGGATATGGCTGCGCCGGGCGATCGGCCAGCTCGATGGAACCGCCGCCGCGCTGAGTTTGGGCCGCGAAATCGTATACATCGACAACCCGGGCGGCGGATCGCCGGTATAGACGAATACGCCGATGTCGATGAGGCCATTCAACAGCAGTTCGATCTGGTCGTTCGTCGGGTGCTCCTCGAGGATGACTTCGATTCCCGGCCAGCGGCGGCGGAATTCGCTCACGGCCCGCGGCATGGCGCTATGCACCGACGCCGGAGTAAACGCAATTCGGAGCCGGCTCACGCCGCCAGTTGCGGCGCGCTTGGCCAGATGCTCGGCAAGCTGGACCTGGGACAGGATCCGCCTGGCCTCATCCAGGAGGACGGCCCCCGGGGGAGTAAGCGCCACATGCAGCCTGTCTCGTTCGAGCAACTGCAAGCCCAAGGACTGCTCGAGGCGGCGTATCGATTGCGACAAGGGAGATTGAGCCATGCCGAGGCGGCGCGCGGCCTTGCCGAAGTGCAGCTCTTCGGCCACAGCGAGGAAATGGCGCAGCTGATTAAGGTTCATCGGCCGGCCGCATTATCCTCGCTCATTTTCTCGAACAGGCCGACGAACGAACGCAGCACGGGCGATTCGGCCGCCGGCGTCCAGGCCAATACCAGTTCCTGCTCGAGGTCCGGCGGATGGTCGACGAGCGGCACCAGGGTGACGCCGGCAATTTTCATGTGGCGGGCGTTCGATCCGACGATGGCGAGTCCGAGCTCATTGGCGACCAGGCTCAATATGGTATAGGTCTGGTTGGCGTATTGGACGATGGAGGGCACGAACCCGGCCGCCCGGCAGGCGGCGTTGATCGCCGCGTGCGCTTCGGGGTTGACGCGCGGGTGGAGTGAAATGAACGGCTGCCCGGTCATATCGGCCACGCGTATGCGTTTTTTTTTGGCCAGCGGATGGACGCTCGGCACCGCCGCCACCGAGCGCACGCGCTCGATCAGACGGGTGGCTAGGCCCTCCAACCCGCTGACCGGACGGAACAGGATGCCCACGTCCTGGCTGCCCGCTGCAAGCGCCTCCGCCTGGGGCTGGGTGGGCCGCTCCTCCAGGTGGATGCGCACAAGCGGCCAGCGGTTGCGAAACTCGGTCAACACGTGAGGCAACTCGGTGAACATGGCGATAGGCGTGAAGCCGATGCGCAGCCGCGACACGCCGCTATTGGCGGCGCGCCGCGTCAGGCGCTCGGCGAGGTCGATCTGGTTGAGTATCCGGCGCGCTTCGTCGAGCAGCACCAGGCCGCCCGGCGTCAGGGACACATGCCGGCGGTTGCGCACGAAAAGCTGGATGCCGAGCGAACCCTCAAGGCGCTTGATGGACTGTGACAGCGGCGGCTGCGCGATGCCCAAGCGCGCAGCAGCGCGGCCGAAGTGCAGTTCCTCGCCGACCGCGACAAAATGCCGAAGGTGATGCGAATCCATTGCGCTTGATATTACGGCGATCTCAACGCTTCAAAGCATGATATCACCATTGCAAGCATGGGCCCAACGATCGAGACTTGCACGATTGCGGAGGAAAAAACCTTGAGCAGCTGGACCAAGCAGCCGTTCATCGGCGGAAAGTTCCAGGAGGCGGCGGCGCGGCTGCCGGTGACTAACCCTGCCAGCGAGGAAGTCTTCGCCGCGGCCGGCGAGGCTTCGCCAGTCCAGTTCGAGGCAGCCATCCTGGCGGCGCGCAAGGCTTTCGATGACGGCGCATGGGCGGATAAGCCGGCGCGCGAGCGCGCCGCCGCCATTCACAGGCTGATGGACCATCTCGATTCGCGCAGGGACGAACTGAGAAGCGCCATCGTGGCCGAAGCCGGCTGCCCGGTCGGGTCGATGGTCATGTTCGCCCAGCTCGACGCCCCGCTTTTGCACGGCCGCCAGGTGGCGGATTTCTTTTGCACCCTGACTGAAACCGAGGACAATCCGGTTCCGCTGGCGGATCGCCTCAACGCCGCTGGCATGCTCGTGCAGAGCGTGCGCCAATACCGCCCGGTGGGCGTCGTCGCGGCCATCACCGCCTACAATTTTCCTTTCTACACCAATATCTGGAAGGTCATTCCCGCCCTGATGGCGGGAAATTCAGTCGTATTGAGGCCCAACCCGCTGACGCCGTTGTCGGCCATGGTGTTTGCCGAGGCGGCCGTGGCCGCCGGCTTGCCGCCGGGCGTGCTGAACGTGGTTGCCGAGCGCGGCGCCGAGGGAGCCGTGCTGCTGTCGACCCACCCGGCCGTGGACATGGTGGCCTTCACCGGTTCGACCGCGGTCGGCGTCAAGGTGATGCAGCAGGCCGCCGCCAGCATGAAGCGCCTTCAACTGGAGTTGGGGGGCAAGTCGGCGCAAATATTCCTGCCTGATGCCCTGGACGCCGCGGTGCAGTCTCCGCTCAGCACCTGCCTGGCGCACGCCGGCCAAGGGTGCGTGCTGCCGACGCGCGTGCTGGTGCCGCGTGACCGGAAGGAGGCGGTACTGGAAGGCATGAGGGCCGCGCTCGCGCCGGTAGTGCTGGGCGATCCCCTCGATCCCAACACCCACATGGGCCCGGTCATCAGCGCGGCCCAGCGTGACCGCTGTGGCCGCTATGTTGAACTGGGCATGCACAACGGCGCGCGCGTGGTGACCGGCGGACGACGTCCCGCGCATTTGAACAAGGGTTTTTATTTCGAGCCCACGGTGCTGGACGTTCCGGACAATTCCAATCCCGCGGCGCGGGACGAGATTTTTGGGCCGGTGGTCTCGGTGATCGGCTATGACGACCTCGAGCACGCGGTGCGCATGGCCAACGACAGCGCGTTCGGCTTGGCGGCCTACGTGGTGGGCAAGGACCGCCGGCAGGCGCTGGCGGTGGGGCAAAAGCTGCGCGCCGGCACGGTTAACGTGAATGGCGGGCTGCTGTCCGCCTACGCTTCCTCGGGCGGGTGGGGCCTGAGCGGGGTCGGGCGCGAGCGCGGCGTCGAAGGCATCCGTGTCTATCAGAACATGCGCTGCATGAACATAAGCGGCTGATGCTGTCTGCCCGCGCGCCCCGCTTCAGCCAACCTCGACAACACAGGGCCCATGAACAGCGCTCCCGAATCCGCCAACCCCGGTTACACTCCGTGATCGTGCTTGAGCCGCGGCGTTAGTTGAACGACTCAACCGTCATCGTCGGCGCCGGGCAGGCCGGCGCCGAAGTCGCGGCGGCGCTGCGCCAGCGGGGCTACCAGGGCAGCATCACCCTCATCGGCGACGAAGCGCATCCTCCCTACCGTCGGCCGCCGCTGTCCAAGGCCTTCCTCGCCGGCGAGCAGGAGGTCGATGCGCTTTACCTGCGGCCGCAGGCCGCCTACGCCGCGGCCGCCATCGATTTGAGGCTGGGCACGCGCGCGGCCGCCATCGATCGCGCCGGCAGGAGGGTGCTGCTCGATGGCGGCGAGTCGGTGGCCTACACCCGGCTGGTGCTGGCCACCGGCGGCCGCGCGCGCCGCCTCGACGTCCCCGGCTGGGACCACCCGAATGTGCGCCTGCTGCGCAGCATCGCGGATGTGCAGGGCATCCGCGAGCGCTTCAAGCCGGGGGCGCGGCTCGCCGTGATCGGCGGCGGCTACATCGGCCTCGAGGCCGCCGCCGTCGCGGTCGGGCGCGGCATGCGGGTGACCGTTCTCGAAGCGGCGCCGCGCCTGCTGGCGCGAGTGGCATCGGAGCCCATTTCCCAGCGCTATGCCGAACTGCACCGCGCCCACGGCGTCGAGGTGCGCATGGGCTGCGGGGTGGAGCGCATCGGCGGCGGCGCTGAAACGCCGGCCGTGGATTGCGCCGACGGTGGCGGCCTCAAGGCCGATGTCATCGTCGCTGGAGTGGGCCTTGTCCCCAATACCGAGCTTGCCGCGGCTGCCGGCCTCGATATCGGCAACGGCGTCCGTGTCGACGGCCTGTGCCGCAGCTCGGATCCGGCCATATTCGCCTGCGGCGACTGCGCCGAGCACCACAATGCCTTCCTCGGCCATCGCGTGCGCCTGGAGTCGGTCCAGAACGCCACCGAACAGGGCAGGGCGGTCGCGGCGGCCATCTGCGGCGGCGGCCAGCCGTACAATCCGGTTCCATGGTTTTGGTCGGACCAATACGATTTCAAGCTGCAAATGGTCGGCTTCGCCCGGGATTACCAACGAGTTGCCGCCCGCGGCTCGATAGCCGGCCGTTCCTTTATCATTTTCTACCTGCGCCATGGCGCGGTGATCGCGGCCGATGCGGTGAACCGGCCCCAGGACTTCCTGTTCGCCAAGCAACTGGTGGCGCGCGGCGCGCGGGTCGACCCCGAGCGCCTGGAAGATGAAAAGCTGCCGCTCAGGCAATTGGCGGATGCCGCACGGGAGAAGACCGGATGAAAGTCGCGGACCTGATGAAGCGGCCGGTGCAAACGGCCACGCCGGCCACCCCTGTTCAAGAGGCGGCCCGGTTGATGAACGAGAAGAAGGTCGGCTGCCTGCCGGTGCTGGAAGGCGGCCGCGTGGCCGGCATGCTGACCGACCTGGATATCCGCGCGGGCCTCGCCCAGGGCAAGGACCTGTCGCGCGCCTCGTGCGCCGACCTCATGTCGGGCAACGTTGCCTGCCTGGACCACGGCGCTTCGGTGGAGGAGGCGGTGCGCGCCATGGATGCGAGCGGCGTGCACCACCTGCCGGTGCTGGGCGAGGGCGGCGCCCTGGCGGGAATCCTGGCGCTCGCGGACCTCGCCATGCATGTTATGTTCTCGGCTGCGCCGAACGGTCCGCCCGCGGACGCCGAGGACATGGGCGAAATGACCCTCGGCATTCCCGAGCCCACCCTGGCCGATGAAGTGCTCAGGCTTGCGGCTCGCGACGCCTGGCGCTAGCCCCGCCGCGCGGCGGCTTTAGAGTGACGCAATGCCCAAACTGACGTTTATCGAACACACCGGCCGCGAGCATGTCGTCGAGGCCGCCGCCGGCCAGAGCGTGATGCAGGCCGCCATCGACCACATGGTTCCCGGCATCATTGCCGAATGCGGCGGCAGTTGCGCCTGCGCCACCTGCCACGGCTACATCGAAGGCGCCTGGAGCGAGAAGCTGCCGGCCATGGAAGAGGGCGAGAACGGCATGCTGGACGGATCGCCGTACCGTGAAGCGTCGAGCCGCCTGACCTGCCAGGTGACGGTGACGGCGGAACTCGACGGCCTGGTGATCAGGCTGCCGAAGTCCCAGTACTGAGGTCCAACACCGGGGCTGGCCTTCTGGCGCGAGCGAGCGTCAGCCGGCGCGCAGCACCATGTCCGCGCCCTTTTCCGCCACCATCATGGCGGGCGCGTTGGTGTTGGCCGACGGCATCGCCGGCATCACCGAGGCGTCGATCACGCGCAATGCATCCACGCCGCGCACCCGCAATTCGGGATCGACCACCGAGGCGGCGTCGCCGCCCATGCGGCAGGTGGCCACGGCGTGGAATCCAATGCCCGAATAGGTCTTGAGGTAATGCTCCCATTCCGCGTCGTCTTTGGGCGGAGCGGGCGGCAACGCGCGGCCGATTACATATTTGGACAGCGCGGGCGCCGCGAAAATGCGCTCGACCTGCTTCAGTCCGCTGATCAGCGCCTTCACGTCCGAGGGGTCGCCGTACAGCCGGTGATCGATCAGCGGTTTCGCATCGGCATGGGGCGCGCGCAACCGGATTTCGCCGCGGCTCCTGGGCGGCGATACATTGCAGAAGACGCTCACGCCCGGTCGGACATGCGGCTTGCGCGTGGCCGCGTCGAAGGCGAACGGCCCGAACTGCAGCTTGATGTCGGGATGGGCCAGCGCCGGGTCCGAACGCAGGTAGGCCATGGCGTGCACGGGCGCGGTGGTCATCATGCCGCGTCCGAAGAGCAGGTAGTTGAAAAGGCCGAGGCCGAGGTGCCAGGGGGCTTGCATGGCGTTGTAAGTAGGCACGCTGACAAAGCGGCTCATGGCGAAACTGGCGTGTTCCTGCAGGTTCTTGCCCACCTCGGGCGCATCGGCCTGCACCGCGATGCCCATGGCGGCGAGGTGCGCGCCCGGGCCGATCCCGGAGCGCAGCAGGATGGCCGGGCTGTGAATGGAGCCTCCGCTCACGATCACTTCCCGGCGGGCGCGCGCCTCGCGCGCCGTTCCGTCCCGGATGAAGCGCACGCCGACGGCGCGCTTGTTCTCGATCAACACTCGGTCCACCAGGGCGCCGGTGAGCACGCTGAGGTTGGGGCGGCCCCTGGCCGGCCCGAGATGGCCGCGCGCCGCGCTCCAGCGCTGGCCGTTTTTCTGTGTGAGCAGGTTGATGAACGTGCCGTCGATGTCGCCGGCGCAGTAGTCCTCAACCCTGCGCAACCCCATCTGGGCGCAGGCATCCACGAAGGCGTCGGCCAGGGGATGCTTGATGCGCAGGGGTGACACGGCCAGCGGCCCCCCCTTGGCGTGCGTGGGCGACGCCGGGCCCTGGAAATCCTCCGACTTCAGGAAGTAGGGCAGCACGTCGTTCCACGACCAGCCGATGCAGCCCGCCGCCGCCCAGGCGTCGTAATCGTGCCGTGCGCCGCGGATATAGACCATGCCGTTGATGGACGACCCGCCCCCCAACATCTTGCCCGCGAACCACAGGCCCTGGCGGTTGTTGATGGACGGATCCGGCTCGGTCACGTGCATCCAGTCCACTTCCGGGTTGGCCATGAGCTTGGCCGCGCCGGCGGGCATGGTCACGAAGAAGCGGTCGCTCGAGGGCCCAGCCTCCAGCAGCAACACCCGGTTCTCACCGTTTTCCGAAAGGCGATTGGCCAGGACACACCCGGCGCTGCCGCCGCCGGCTATGATGAAGTCGAACGGTTGTTCCATGCGCTCCTCCTAGCCCGCTATTTAACATAGGTCACCCCCGGCGCTGTATTTTGATATCGCCAGTGTCTTAGCCTGGGGTAAATCGATATCGTCCTTGAAAGGCCCCGGCGTGGGGCCAATAATGGTGCGGACTTGATTTGATGAGGTCGACCCACCACGCCGCAAGGACTTGCTCGGAGGATTCGTGGTGTTCTGCCAACTTGAACGATACGTCGTCCGAGATTGTGAGAGCCCTATGGAAATTGTTGACGCGCATCAGCACCTCGGCAGCATAGACCACTGCCTCTCCCATTTCGGCGAGACTCGAGCCGAACCGCCTGACGGAGAGGACGCCGTACGACGTTCCAGCGCTCTGGGCGCCGCAGGCATCGACTGGGCTGTAATACAGCCTAGTCATGGTTACCTGCTTCCCGATGGAATCAAGGACACCATGCGCATCAACAATCGCATGGCTGCTTATCGAAATCTCGACCCCCAGCGCTTTCGTGCCGTGGTTGGCACGGTGGAGCCAAGGTCCGGGGAACGTGCCCTGGACGAAATCACTCGAGCCAAGACCGAACTGGCTCTTGACGGCTTGAGTTGGCACCACCGGTTTCAGGGTTGCTACATCGACAGCCAGTGGATGTGGCCGATCTTGCGCCGCATGTCGGAACTGGACATGGTTGCCGTTTTTCACACCAATGCCGAGTCGAGCCTCGAAGCGCCGTGGCGCCTCCAGCGCTTGGCCAAGGAATTTCCGCAAATGAATTTTGTGGCTCACGACGGCCTGTGGACCTATGAACGTGCGGTGCATATTCTTTCCACGGCCCATGAGACGCCCAACGTGATATGGGACCTGGGCGGACCAGCCTCATATGTCCCGATTGAAAAATGGGTTGAGCTCAACGGATCGACTACCGCCTGCTTCAGCGCCAACTTTTCTTACACGGGTTCTGCCGCCCACAAACCCCAATTGCTCGATCTGATCGAGAACGCCAAAATCGCGGCGGAGGACAAGGCCAACATCTTGGGCAAGAACCTGTCCCGCGTATTCAAGGTTCGCTCGAAGCAAACGGCAAACGACGGGAAAATAAAATGATTCATTGGGTACGGATGTTGCTGCTGATAGCGCTTTCTTGCGCGGCAACGCAAGCCACTGCCGCCGACTACCCCGCGAAGCCTATCCACCTGATTGTTCCGTTCACACCCGGCGCCATGTTCGACACCAATGCCCGCCAGCTGCAGCCATGGCTCGAAAAGAAGTGGGGACAACCTGTGGTTGTAGAGAACCGGCCTGGAGCAGGCGGGAACATCGCGGCCGATTATGTGGTTAGGTCCGTTCCAGACGGCTATGTTCTGCTAATAAGCTCGCAGGCGATC
>DATNCF010000543.1:0-2472 GCA_035571675.1 Burkholderiales bacterium
GGTACTTCTGCACGTTGTCGGCTTGCATGGCGATGCCGTTGTCGTGCAGGGACATATCGATGTACTGGCCCTCGCCCGTGAATTCGCGCTGGCGCAGCGCCAGCATCACGGCGAAGGCGGTGTTCATGCCGGTGGCAATGTCGATCACCGAGGCGCCCACCCGCGCCGGGCCGGCCCCGGGCAGGTCGTCGCGGGGACCGGTCACGCTCATGAAGCCCGTGGCCGCCTGCAGCACCGCGTCGTAGCCGGGCCGCATGCGGTACGGGCCGGTCTGGCCCCAGCCCGTGACGGAGCAGTAGATCAGCCGCGGGTTGATGGCCGACAGGGTGTCGTAATCCGCATTGAAGCGCTGCATGGTGCCGGGGACGAAGTTCTCGATCAGCACGTCCGACACCGCCGCCAGCTTGTGCAGCAGCCGCTGGCCCTCGGGCTTGCTGAATTCGATGGTCAGGGATTTCTTGTTGCGGTTGCCCATCAGCAGGATGGACGTCTCGGTGAGGATTTTCTCGCCGTTGCGGTCGTGCAGGCAGCCGGCGGTCATCTTGCGCGCGTCGTCGCCCACGCCAACGCGCTCGAGCTTGATCACCTCGGCGCCGTAGTCGGCCAGCATCTGCGAGGCCAAGGGGGCGGCGATCACCCGTCCCAGGTCGAGCACCCGCACGCCGGCGAGCGGTGGGGTTGCGCGCGGTCCCGGTTTGGCCGGCGACTCCTGCGCGCCCGTGGTGGCCTGTGCGTTCATGCGCGGCGCCCTCCTTTGAATGCCCTGTCAGTTTTCGCTTTTCGTTGCACGGCTCAGGGGGTCACCACCACCTTGCCGAGCACTTTGCGCGTGGCCATGGCCTGCAGCGCTTCCACGGTGCGTTCCAGGGGATAGGATGCCGAGATCAGGGGCTTCAGCCGTCCTGCCGCCACTTCGCCGATCAATTCGGCATAGATCTCGCGGCCGCGCAGCGGATCGGCGTTCATCAGGCCGCCCAGGAACACGCCCACAATGGCGCTGCCCTTGAGCAGCGGCAGGTTGAGCGCGATCTTGGGAATGTCCCCGGCGGCGAAACCGATCACCAGGTAGCGCCCGCCCCAGGCCATGCTGCGCACCATGGGCTCGGCGTACTTGTCGCCCACGGGGTCGTAGCACACGTCGATGCCGCGCCCGCCGGTGAGGCGCTTCACCGCCTCGCGCAGGTCTTCGGTGGTGTAGTTGATGAGCTCATCCGCGCCGGCCGTTTTGCAGGCCGCCAACTTTTCGGCCGTGGAGGCGCAGGCGATGACGCGCGCGCCCAGCCGCTTGCCGATGTCCACGGCGGCGAGGCCCACGCCGCCTGAAGCACCCAGAACCAGCAGGGTTTCGCCGGCCTTCAGTTCTCCGCGGTACTTGAGGGCGTACCAACTGGTCGCGTAGTTCATGCCGAAGCCTGCCGCCACCAGCGGATCGAGGCCCGGCGGCATGGGCCACAGGCGCGCGGCTTCGGCCACCACCTCCTCGCGGCAGGCATTGCGCGCCCCGCCGAACACGGCGTCGCCTACCCTGAACTGCGTGACATCCTCACCCACTTCGGTGACCACGCCCGACACCTCGCCGCCCGGCGAGAAGGGCAGATCCGGGATGACCTGGTATTTCTTCTGGATGGTGAGCACGTCGGGGAAGGACACCCCCGCGGCTTTCACCCGCACCACCACCTGTCCCTTGCCGGCGCGGGGCGAAGGCAGGTCGGCGATGCGCATGTTTTCGATGGGGCCGAATTGGTCGTACAGGGCGGCGCGCATGGAACTCCTTTCATCACCCCCCGAGTTTAGCAAGCCCTTGCCCATCTCCAAACCAGATGATGACGGCCAAGGCATTGATACCATTCATAGCACGGCATTGGTACCATGCGAATCGGTGCCAAATCTATGTGGATTTGAAGGGAGGGAAAGTGCTCTCTGGCGTGCGTTTGCGGCTGCTGCTCCTGGTGGCGGCGTGTACCATTCCCATGCTGTGCCTGCTGGTCTATGACGCCTACCGGGCGGCACAGGAGGAGATGAACTCCGCCCGCGCCGACTTGATCGGACGCGCCAACGGCGCCGCCAGGGAACTGGGCCGTGACATCCAGAGCGCCGAGCGGCTGCTGACATCCATGTCGCGCGTGCCGGCCATTGTGGGAAAGGACCCGAATGCCTGCGCGGCGCAACTGGCTTTGCTCGCCTCGGCCTACACGTCGATCGGCAATGCCGCGAGTCTCAGGCCCGATGGCGAGGTCATTTGCAGCACCGCCCAGCCGTCGCCGCAGCCCGGCGCGCCGCGGGCCAATGTTTCCGACCGCGACTATTTCAAGCGGGCTCTGCTCTCCACGGACAGGGTGCGCGGCGATGCCCTGCTCGGGCGCGGGCGCGACGCCAGCTACGTGCTGCCCATCGCCCAGGCGGTGCGCGACGCGGCGGGCAATCCCGTGGCCGTGCTGGTGGTCACCCTGAACCTCAGCCATTTCGCGGAGA
>DATNCF010000544.1:0-4516 GCA_035571675.1 Burkholderiales bacterium
CGACATTGCCGGCGCGCAGCGCCATCGGAGCGCGGGCGGTCATGATGATCGCGCTGTTCGCGGTGGCGCTCGGCTATTTCGGCGCGCAAGCCTTCGCCCCCTATGTCGCCGCCGAGGAATTTCCGGATTGGGAAGGCGCCGCGTGGATTGCGCCGGTGAAGTCGAGCTCCGCCGGCTATTACCGCGCCGAGCTGATTCTCCCCTTCGAACCGGCCCGGGCGCGCCTGCGATTCGCGGGACCGGACAACATCTATCTCAAGATCAATGGAGCCAACGTCGGCGGCCAGGCGCTGGTTTCCGCAAACACCTCGGATCAGTTCGACATCGGGCCTTTCCTGCAGAAAGGCAAGAACATTCTTGCCATCAAGACGGACCTGAAAACGGTGGGGGTCCCGCCTGCCCTGATCGCGCGCGGCTACGTGGAATACGCCGGCGGCGGGAGGCAGGAAATCGCCACCGACGAATGGAGCTGGCGCGCCGTGGGCGTCGAGCAATTCCAGGCCGGCAACACCGTGCACTGGTACGACCCGACCTTCAACCACTCGTCCTGGCCGCTGGCGCGCCGAATCGAGGCGCCGAAGCTCAGCATGCAGCCGGTCACGATGCCCTGGAGCGTGCTGGAAGAGTTGCCGCGCGGCATGTGGATCTGGTCTGCCGACCGCCTGGCGCTGCGCGCCAGCCTTGAGCGCGAGGTGGACCTTTCCGGGGTGCGCCGCATCGAGGCCGCCTTCCTCGGCGTGTCCAGCGACGCGGACTACGCGCTGTCCATCAACGGCTTCACCATCGCGCGCGCGCCCGCCGGGGCCTCCGCCAACAACCCGCGCATGAGCATCATCGACATCGGGCCCTACCTGCGCGCCGGCGCCAATCGCGTGAACCTAGGGCTTGTGAGCGTGCAAACTGGCGCCCGCGCCATGGTCTCGCTGATCGTGCACGCCGACGGCCGCAGCCTGGACTTCTCCTCGGATTCGCAGTGGTCGGCGCTGAACGACTCGCCCGTGGGCCCCGAACGGCAGCCCGCCACGGTGATCTCGCGCATGCAGCCCGGTTGGCTGCGCACCCAGGTTTCGCTCAATCAGGCCGACACATTCGGCTCTCCCACCATGACCGTGGTCGACGCCACGCCCGGCCTGGACTGGCAGCTCGACCGGGCGCTGCGCATCGCCCTGTGGGGGCTGGGCGTGTTCGTGGCGCTGCTCGTGCCGGCCGCCCTTTGCGCGGCCGCCTGGCGCGACGCCGGCCGCGTGTGGGCGCAGGCCAGCCTGGCCGGCATCGTGTTGCTGGCCGCATTGTTTCTGTCCACCTTCGATGTGCGGATACTGGACGCCATGATTTTTCGTCCGGCGGTGTTCTACCTGGTATGCGGGTTCGTGGGCGTGTGGATATTCCTGGCGCTGCTCGGAGCGCCGCGGGAGGGCGCGCATGCGTGATTTCGACTCGTGGCGCCGCCTGGCGGCCCTGGCCACCGCCATCCAGCGTGACAGTCCGCCGAAGTTTATCTGGCCCAAAACGGCAAGGGCGTCGAGGGTTGACCCGCGTTAAGGGTCAATCGTTTTTGTGAAGGTCAAGCCGATAAAGGTGGGCATTGCCAACGGAAATAACCGAGGTACTTTTTTCGGCAAGACCCGACTGCTTGAACGCGGGCTCGCGACTTTGCAGCACGATAACAAGTGATGGCGCGCCTGCGCCGAGAACCTCCTGTACTGAGTAAAAGATCGGACTTCCTAAAAAAACTCCCCTCCCATAAGCCAGGTCAGAGCTTTTCGAATCGACTATGGGTACTCTACGGCGGAGATAGACCGGCAAGGCGCCGAAAGCCTCAAAATCTTGATAGAGGTACACCGTTTCGTGCGCGTAATGGTTTTGGATGTAATCGGCCATAACGCGTGCCGACAGGTAAGGTTCCGCTCTTGCTACGATGTGATCCATTTCCAATGAGATCGGAAATATCAGTGCTCCGAGGCTCGCCACTGCCAAGCGCCGCCAACCGAGCTGCACCATTGTAAGGATCATGACGGTAATTGCCATGATCACTGCCATGGTTAAGTGCATGCTGCCATCGGGCTGTGGAAGCAAAGCAGGGGTTTTGCCATGAACTCGTGCCCACATCCGATAAGACCAAATCAGCACCAGCACTGCCACCGGTATGGACACTGCGAGGGCTAGCAGAATCCTGTTCCTACCTTCGGAAAGTGGCCGCATGAAGTGCGCAGCGAGAATAGCCATGGGCGGTACGCACAAGAGAATGTAGTAGTTAGCCTTGGCGCTCGACAGGCTGAAGAAGACGAATGGCACGCCGGCGCACAGCCAGAGAAAGCGCAGCACTGGGGGATACCCTTGCCGGGCCGACCGTCGCTCGGAGAGCCAGCCGAACGCCAATACCCCGGCCCAGGGAAACAAGAACGGAATAACCGGGGAAGGTAATAGAAAATGGAGCCGGTGTAGTAATCGCGGGGCTCTCGCTGTCCCAAGAAGCGCAGAATTTGCTCATTGAAAATGAAGTACCAAGCCGAACCGGGTTGTTGCAGCTCGGCGGCAGCTAGCCATGACGCCATGGGTAGAACCATGAGCGCCGGTGCCCATAGATCACGAAGCAACCGCAACATTTCGCTGCGCCATTGCGGGATGGCTATGAATGTGCAAGTCACGATTAAGAGGACAAGCGCCATCGCCACGGGACCCTTTACCATCGCCGCGGCCCCCGTGCACGCGGCTGCCACCCTCCACCAAAAACGGCTTTGGCGGTGAATCGCTAAGGGTATGCAAAACAGAGCCGCGGAAAAAAGCAGTGTCAGCAGCATGTCGGGCATGGCAACGCGGGACATAACGTTGATGCCAAGCGAGGTCGATAAGACAATGCCTGCGGTGATGCCGGCCCGACTCAGCCTCCACAAGGCTGAGAAATGGCACACCATGGCAACCAGAACCAAGGTGGCGGATGCGGTTACCAAGCGTACTGCAAACTCGATAGATGTGATTTCAAGCGCTTGCGCTAGGTAGTACCCCAACGCAAGGAGCCATGCGAATAACGGCGGTTTTTCAAGGTATGGAACGCCGTTAAGAGTCGGCACTGCCCAGTGGCCCGTTTCGCTCATCTCACGGGCGAGTTCGACATAGAGCGCTTCGTTGCTATTGATAAATCCGTGCCCGCCTAGACCATAGAAGATTGAGAACAGCGCCAGGACGGTCAGTCCTAACGCTCCACCAATATGAAGGGCCTCTGTTTGGCCGGGATGAAACCAGGTCGACAGTTGTTGCTTGCCAAATGCGTTCGGCACGGTGCTTTATCCACTTTACCTGCACAGAGGCGCGGAGCTTACTGAATTGGGACAACCAAACCCTTACATGCAACTGACGCGAATATCGCCCACATTGATCTGAGAAATGGCCGGGCACATCGGCATGTCCCTAGCACCAAGGGAAAGTACAAGGTCTGGTGTGGAGAGTAAGTATTTCTAACTAGATGAGCTCCTTCCCCCTCCGCGAGCCCCTGCGATCGTTCAGCCGGTGGTGGCAGGGTTCGTGTGTCCCGTCGTTGTTGTAAGGGGAGTGAATCCTATCGTCAGTGGTGTGTCAGGCCGCGCTTCATAGAATCCGCCACCCATGCATACGTTAGCTGTGCCTCTCCACCGCGGCTTTCTATTTTTCATTCGGCGCGGGATGCCGCTGTGGGCTACGAACGCGTTAAAGATATGGCTGATTTGCTTTCAGTTGCTTGGCTTGGTTGAAGCGAGTGCTCAGGACCAGGGTTATGCCGAGGGCGCCTCGGCCAAATTGCAGGTCGAAGCGCTCACGTTAGGGCAGGCAGAACAACTGATGTTGGCTCGCAATCATGATCTGCAGCTAGCGCGGCGGGCGTCAGAAGCTGCACAGGCTGCCGTGATCAGCGCAGGGGCGCGCCCTAATCCCAACCTGACCGTAAGTGTAGGTTCAATCAATCCATCGCTTGGCGTAGGGGCTGGCGGGCCGCTCGACAAAACCGTCGACGCGAATGCTCGTCTGGATCAACTCATAGAGCGTGGCGACAAGCGTGCGCTGCGCATGACTGCGGCCAGAAGTCTGGAAGTAGCGGCCTACAGCGATTACTTTGACAAGTTGCGCCAGATGACCCTGACTCTAAGACAGGCCTATTACGACGCGCTTCTCGCCCAAGAGCGGTTAGTCATCGCCAACGACATGCAGAAATTGTTTGAGGGCTCTGTGGAGGCCGCGGAAAAGCGCTTTCGCGCCGGGGACATCGCGGCCTCGGACGTATCGCGTTTGCGCGTGGATGCGCTTCGTGCAGCCAACGACGCGCGGTCGGCTGAGGCCGACTTGCGACGCGCTCAGGGTGCGCTTGCGCTACTTATGAATGTTGACGCTTACGGCATGATCAAGGCGGTTTCGCCTTGGCCAGACCTACGCGATGTGCCGGGCGACATCGATGCCGACAACGTGATTACCGCGCGCGCCGACGTGCGCGCCGCACAGGCGCGGGTGGAAGCCGCGCGCACGGCCCGCGAGTTGGCACGCGCCC
>DATNCF010000545.1:0-7565 GCA_035571675.1 Burkholderiales bacterium
CTCTCCGTACAGCAGGTTGTCGGCCACCAGCTTGTCGGGCGACGGAACGGTGCCGGCCGGGCCGATGTTGTAGAGCTGGAACGCGATGGCCTTGGGAATGCTGCTGGCAATGATGGGGGCAAGCGATTCCTTCACCCGGAAGCCCGCCCCCACCGAGCCGATGTAAGCGTCGCGGCGTTCGGCTTCAGACCCTGTCGGCGCGCCGGCGCGGTACACCGGAAGCCGGATGGACAGGGCCACGTAACGTTCGGGGCCGTCGATGCGAACGAGCCGGCCGGAACTCGAAAGCTGGTTGAATCCGCGCATGCGATCCAGACCGGCCAGGTTGCGGCCCTGATTATTGGTCGAGATGTCGGCGCCGAATACCCCCTCGTTGCCCTGCATGGGCTCGACATAGTTCAAAACGAAGTACACGGGCCGTTCGCCCGGCGGGCGTATCCTGAAATCGGGATAGCCGCGCCCGTTCAGGCTGGTGTCGCGGCGCACCGCCGCCTCGAAGGCGGCCTTGCGGCCCGCGGTCACGTATTCCTCGAAATTGATGATCTGGAAACCCGGGTAGCGGGCGCCCAGGTTCAGCGACGCGACGTAATCATGAAATTGCCGCCGGGTCACCTTGGCGTCGGAGTCGAACAGGCCGCGCACGCTGTACAGCACGTCCGCGTACGAACGGACGCGGTCCTCGATCTTGCGCGCCGCGTCCGCCGCGTCGTTCTCGAAGCGCAACCGCGCCTCGCTTTCAACCCGGTCCCTGACCAGCACGTACAAGCCGAGCGAAGCGATCAGGCCCGCCACCAGCACCACCCAGGCATAGCCGGTGCGATTGATGGCCATGACGCCCATGCGCAAGGCGCGGTCGGCGAGTCTCAGACGGCCGATTTGTCCGGTTGCCCCCAAGTGTCCCCTCCCGAAACCAATTTACGCGAGGCGGATCGCGCCAAGATCACAATAGTAGCCACGCGGAGCGCATCGTTGCGCAAAAAACAGGGGGCTTTTTTGATCTGGCTCAGCAAATTGGTCCGGGCAATTGCTCGGACAACCCATCTCGTTTCGAGATATTTTTGTTTTTTGAATGGGATACAGGCATCCGGGGCTAGCCTTCTCCTTTTGCGATGCCCCCTTCGTCCAGCCCCAGCATGCGTTCCACATAGCGCGCCAGCATGTCGATCTCGAGGTTGACCTGCGAGCCGGGCTGCAGGCGTTTGAGCGTGGTGACGTCCAGGGTGTGCGGGATGAGGTTGATGTCGAACACCCGCCCGCTCACGGCGTTCACGGTAAGGCTCACGCCCTGCACCGTCACCGAGCCCTTGCGGGCAATGTAGCGCTCGAGGCCGGCGGGGGCGCGCACCCGCAGCAACGTGCTCTCGCCGCGCTTGGCGAACTCCACCACCTCGCCGATGCCGTCCACGTGTCCGGACACAATGTGGCCGTCCAGGCGGTCGGCGAGGCGCAGCGATTTCTCCAGGTTCACCTCCCCGGCCGCGTCCAGCCCGGTGGTGCAGCGCAGCGACTCGTCGGACACGTCGGCCTCGAACCCGGACGGGGTCTTGGAAATGACGGTGAGGCAGGCGCCGTTGACGGCGATGGAATCGCCGATCTTGACGTCGTCCATGCCCAACCTCACAGCATGAATGGCCAGACGAACCCCGCCGTCACGCTTGTCGATACGGCTGATGCGCCCAACGGCTTGCACAATCCCAGAAAACACCGCTAATTCCCTTCCGGTCTGTTTACCCTGGCAATGATACGCAGGTCATCGCCCAGGCGTTCCACCGAGGTGAAACTCAGTTGCGCCGCCTCGGACAGTTCCCGCAGTTCGGGCAGGTCGAACATGCCCATGGCGGTGTTGCCGAACAGCTTGGGGGCGAGGTACAGCAGCAGCTCGTCGATGCAGTTCTCGCGTAGCATGGCGCCGTTGAGGCGCGTGCCCGATTCCAGGTGCACTTCGTTCATCCCCCGCTTCGCCAGTTCGGCGAGCATGGCAGGCAGGTCCACCTTGCCCTGCGCATTGGGCAGCGTCACCACTTCGATGCCGCGGTCCTTGAACTCGTTGACGCGCGACTGTTCGTCGCGCGCGTTGAAAACCAGCACCGCGCCAGATTGGAACAGCGCCGCGTCGAGTGGCGCTTGAAGTCCGCTGTCCACCAGAATCTTGGCTGGCTGGCGCGGCGTGTCGATGTCGCGCACGTTCATGCGCGGGTTGTCCATGCGCAATGTGCCTACGCCAGTCATGACGGCACACGCCCTTGCTCTCCATGCATGCCCATCGCGCCGCGCCGCTTCCGATGTAATCCACTGGCTCTTGCGGTTGGCGAGCGCGGTACGGCCGTCCAGCGTCGCGGCAATTTTTGATCGTACCCACGGCCGGCCACGGGTCATGCGCGAAACAAAGCCGATGTTGAGTTCGCGCGCCTCGAATTCGAGCAGGCCGCAGCGCACCTCAATACCTGCGGCGCGCAGCTTGGCGAAGCCCTCGCCGGCCACCTTGGGATTGGGGTCTTCCATGGCCGCCACCACCCTTGCCACCCCGGCCCCGACCACGGCATCGGCGCAGGGCGGCGTGCGGCCGTGGTGGCTGCACGGCTCCAGGGTTACATACAGCGTGGCGCCGCGGGCACGCTCCCCCGCCTGGTGAAGTGCGTGAACTTCCGCGTGGGGTTCACCGGCCTTGAGGTGAAAGCCCTCGCCCACCACTACACCGTCCTTGACCAGCACCGCGCCCACGCGCGGATTGGGCGTGGTGGTGAACAGGCCCCGCTCGGCCAGCGCCAGGGCGCTCTGCATGTGCTGGCGGTCGGCCTCGGTGAACATCGGCGGGAGGCGAAGGATGTGAGGCGAGCCGGCGCGCGCGGACTACTTGCGCGCGCGCTTGCTGCCGGGACGCTTCACCTGGAGGATGGCCTCGCGGAAATCGTCCACGCGCTGGAAGTCCTCGTACACCGAGGCGAAGCGGATGTAGGCCACGTCGTCCATTTTCTTCAGCTCGCGCATGACCATCTCGCCCACCACGCGGCTTTTCACCTCGCGCTCGCCGAGGGCCAGCACGCGCTGCTCCACGCGGTTGATGGCGTCTTCCACCTGCTCGGCGGGCACCGGGCGCTTGTGCAGGGCGCGCATGAAGCCGGTGCGCATCTTGTTGCGGTCGTAGCTGGTGCGGTAGCCGTTGGATTTCACCACCAGCGGCATGGACATCTCCACCCGCTCGTAGGTGGTGAAGCGCTTGGCGCAGGCCTGGCACTCGCGCCGGCGGCGCACGCTGTCGCCGTCATCGGACAGGCGCGAGTCGATGACCGCCGTGTCCGCGGTCTTGCAATAGGGGCACCTCATGCGCGCGCGGACGGCATCGAAGTCCCCCCTGTTCCCGGCTTAGGCCGCGGCGGCAGCGGCCGGCGCCGACGTACTCGAACCCGCCGGCCCGTACACCGGAAAGCGCTTGCACAGCGCCTCGACTTCGCGGCGCACGCGCGCCAGCGCGGTCTCGTCGGCCGGGGCTTCGAGCACGTCGGCGATGAGGTTGGCCACCTTCTCGGCCTCGGCGCGGCCGAAGCCGCGCGTGGTCATGGCGGGCGACCCGATGCGGATGCCGCTGGTGACGAAGGGCTTTTCCGGATCGTTGGGGATGGCGTTCTTGTTGACCGTGAGATGCGCCTTGCCCAGAGCGGCTTCAGCATCCTTGCCGGTGATTTTCTTGGCGCGCAGGTCAAGCAGGAACACGTGGCTCTCGGTGCGGCCGGACACGATGCGCAGGCCGCGCGCCGTGAGCGTTTCAGCCATGACACGGGCGTTCTCCACGACCTGCTTCTGATAGTCCTTGAAGCCGGGCTGCAGGGCTTCGTGGAAGGCCACGGCCTTGGCGGCGATGACGTGCATCAGCGGGCCGCCCTGGATGCCGGGGAAAATGGCCGAGTTGATGGGTTTTTCCAGCTCGGGCTTCATGAGGATGACGCCGCCGCGCGGCCCGCGCAGGGTTTTGTGGGTGGTGCTGGTCACCACGTCGGCCACGCCCACCGGGTTGGGATACAGGCCCGCGGCCACCAGCCCGGCATAGTGCGCCATGTCCACCATGAAATAGGCGCCGATTTCCTTGGCCACGCCGGCGATGCGCTGGAAGTCGATGCCCAGGGAATAGGCCGAGGCGCCGGCCAGGATGAGCTTGGGTTTTTGCTCGCGCGCCAGGCGCTCGAGCTCGGGGTAGTCGATTTCTTCCTTGGCATTCAGCCCGTAGCTGATGACGTTGAACCACTTGCCGCTCATGTTCACCGGCGAGCCGTGGGTGAGGTGGCCGCCCATGGCCAGCGACATGCCGAGGAAGGTGTCGCCGGGTTTGAGCAGCCCGAAGAACACGGCCTGGTTGGCCTGCGAACCCGAGTTGGGCTGCACGTTGGCCGCCCAGCCCAGCTTGTCGGCGCCAAACAGCTTCTTCACCCGGGCGATGGCCAGTTCCTCGGCCTTGTCCACGAATTCGCAGCCGCCGTAGTAGCGCTTGCCAGGGTAGCCCTCGGCGTACTTGTTGGTGAGCTGCGAGCCCTGCGCCTCCAGCACGGCGCGGCTCACGTAGTTTTCCGAGGCGATCAGCTCGATGTGGTCTTCCTGGCGCCGATTTTCATCCAGGATGACGCTGTTGAGTTCCGGATCGGTCTGGGCGAGAGATTTGGCGCTCAGGGTCATGGCGGGCTCGCGAGGCAAAAGCGCATTTTATCATGCGCCCCCTCTGGCTCCCTGCCATCCCGAGCCGCGCTATCCCCCCGCCAAACGGCCTGGAATCTGGCCGTGCGGTTGCCGGGCGGTTTGTTGCGCGTCTACTGCGCCTTCAGATCCGCCGCCTTGATCACCACCGCCCAGTCGTCGGCGCTCTTGTGCAGCAGGGCGCCGAGCTGGTCGGGGGTCAGGATGAGCGGCTGCTGGTTCACGCCGCGGATGCGCTCCTGCGCGTCCGCGGCGCGCAACCCCGCCATGGACTCGCGGCTCAGCAGGTCCACGATGTCCTTGGGCACCCCGGCCGGCCCGAACAGGCCGAACCACGCCGCCGCCTCCACCGGCGAGCCGAGTTCGGCCGCGGTGGGAATGTTGGCCAGGGCCGGGTTGGGATCGCGCTGCGCGCTCATCGACGCCAGCACGCGGATCTTGCCCGCCATGATGTGCGGGCCCGAGGTGCCCCATTGCAGGAAGGCGGCGTCCACGCGCCCCCCCACCAGGTCGGCCACGGCCGCCGCCTCGCCCTTGTAGGCGATCCAGGTCATCCTGGTGTTGGTGGCCAGCGCGAACTTGGTGCCGGCCAGGTGATCGAAGCTGCCGCTGCCCGCGGCGCCCACGTTGATCTTGCCGGGATTGGCCTTGGCGTAGGCATTGAACTCGGACAGGTTCTTCACCGGAAAGTCGCCGCGCACCATGACCAGGAAGGGCGCCACGGCGATGCCGGCGATGGGGGTGAAGTCCGAGGGCTTGTAGGTGGCCGCGGCATTGAGGTTGTACAGCGTGGCGATGCTGCTCGAGCACACCACGAAGGTGTAGCCGTCGGGCGGCTGGCGGGCCACGAACTCCAGCGCGATCATGCTGGCCGCGCCGGCCTTGGTGTCGATGATGATGGGCTGGTTGAGCTTGTCCTTGAGCTTGTCGGCCAGGATGCGCGCCATCAGGTCGGTGGTGCCGCCGGGCGGGTTGCCGACCACGAAGTGGATGGGTTTGTTGGGATAGGCCTGTGCGAGTGCAAACCCGGGAACCAGCGCCAAAGCCGACACCTGGACCGCGAATGCTGTCAAGGCGCCGATCAACTTCCTCATCCCGCCGCTCATTCCACTCCTCCTCGCGCAATGGCCGTGCGGAAACGTTACCATGTCCCCATATCCGTCGCAGGATAAACGCCATGGCTCAAATCCGTATTCCCGACAACCATTATTTCGCCACCAACAACGTGGCCGTCGAGACCGACAGCAGCGTGCTGGTGTCGTCGTCCAAGTACCTCAACAACGTGCTCATGCGCGACTGGGTGGCCACTTATTTGCTGCGCCGCAACGGCCGCGACCGCACGGTGTCGTCGGACAACATCGACCTCAACAAGGCGTTGGCCGAAGTGCTGGACGCCGACGAAATCGACGCGCTGTTCGAAGAGGAGCGCAAGCACAATCCCGGGCTGGACCGCTGGCTGGCCGAGCGCTTCATCTCCACTTACGAGATCGACGACTTCAAGCAGTACGCGCCCGACACCGTGGGCGGCCTGTACTACAACTACCTGGTGAGCCGGAATTTCCGCGTCGACATCCACGCCGCCTACGAGCCCACCGGCCACTACGACTTCTTCCGCCGCCGCTCCACGCAAATCCACGACTTCGAGCACATCATCTGCGGCGGATCTTTCGACGAGATAGGCGAGCTGGTTCCTTATTTCATGCGCCTGTACAACGTGCCCAAGTTCATCAGTCCCAGGCTGGCCGGGGAACTGAGCGTCAAGTCGATTTTCGGCGCGTTGCGCATGGTGACGCGCTCCATCCTGCACTATCCCGAGACCTGGCTCTCGGTCATGAACGCCATGCAGCGGGGCATGAAAGTGGGCGAATTGTCGGGGCCGATTTTCCTGTTCCGCTACGAAGAAGTCTTCCACCTGCGGCCCGCCGAGGCGCGCAAAGTGCTGGGCGTGGTGGGCGCCGAGGACGTGGACACGCACGAGGCCTCGCTGATCTTCACCGAGCAGAAGCGGCCCGAGGAGCCCAGGAGCGTCAGGGCGGCCTGATGGAGGCCTCAGGAAAAATCATCCGCATCGGCGGGGCCTCGGGCTTCACCGGCGACAGCGCGGTGTCGGTCCCGCAATTGCTCACCATGCCCGGCCTCAATTACGTGGTGTTCGACTACCTGGCCGAGCCGGCGCTGGGCCGCCTGGCGCGGCTGGGGCGCACCGACCAGGACAGCGGTTACTGGCGCGACTTCGTCGACACGCACATGAAGCCCTACCTCGCCGATATCCTGGCAAAGGGCGTCAAGGTGATTTCCAACGCCGGCGGCTTCAATCCGCGCGCCTGCGCCCAGGCGATTGCGGACACAGCCAAGCCGCTGGGCCTCGCACCGCGCATCGCCTTTGTCGAAGGCGACAACCTGCTGGAGCGCGCGGATGAGTTCCGCAAGGCCGGTTTTCGCGACATGTTCAGCAATGCGCCCTTCCCTGTGAAGGTGGGCAGCATCAACGCTTACCTCGGCGGCTTTCCCATCGCCCGCGCGTTGGCCATGGGCGCCGACATCGTGGTGACCGGACGCGTGGTGGACAGCGCCGTGACGCTGGGCGCCCTCATCCACGAATTCGGCTGGAAAGAGCGCGAGTACGACAAGCTGGCCGCGGGCACGCTGGCCGGCCACCTGCTGGAATGCGGCCCGCAATCCACCGGCGGCACCTTCACCGACTGGCGGGACGTGCCCGACTGGACCAACATCGGCTACCCCGTGGCCGAATGCCGCGCCGACGGCGGCTTCGTCATCACCAAGCCCCCACGCACCGGCGGGCTGGTGACGCCGGCCACGGTGGGCGAGCAGGTGCTGTACGAAATCAGCGACCCGCAGGCCTACTTCGTGCCCGACGCCAC
>DATNCF010000546.1:0-5562 GCA_035571675.1 Burkholderiales bacterium
GTCCCCGCGCCTGGCCAATGGCGGACGCGCTGCGCATTCCTCGGCCTGTTCGCGGCCTGCCTGATGGTGACGGCGCCGTTCCTCGCGCCGTACCACTACTATCCGCTGAATCTTTTCTATGCCGAATGGGCGGCCTTCGCCATCGGCCTGGCCTTCATGCTGTGCGTTTTTGCCGCCGGCGCGGGCCGACCCGTGGACATTCCCCAGTTCACGGTGGGCTTGTTCGCGCTGGTGCTCGTCATCGCCCTGCAGCAGGCGCTGGGATACATTGCCTACCCGCAAGTGGCCATTCTCGGCGGCTGCTACGTGCTGTGGGCGGCGCTGCTGGTGCTGGCCGGCGCGCAACTGCGCGAGCAGCTCGGGGAGGCGCGGGTGCTGGCATGGCTGCTCGGCGCGCTGGCCGTGGGTGGAACGCTCGCGGCCCTGGCGGGCTTCGTGCAGTATTACGAAGTCGAAACGCCCTGGGGCCACGTGGTCGATGTTCAGGCGCTGCAAGTGGGCTACATGTTCGGCACGGTGGGGCAGCGCAACACCTTTTCCGATTACGTGTCCTGCGCGCTGGTGGCGACCATGGTCATGTATGGACGCCGGTCGCTGAGCATGCCGGCTGCCCTTGCGCTCGCCAGCCTGATGTGCGCGGCCCTGGCACTGGCCGCCTCGCGCTCCAGCTTTCTGTACATGCTGGTGCTGGTGGGGGCGACGGCCGCGCTGCGCGGCGTCCCCGCCGTTTTCCGGCGCGCCTGGCCGCTGACCGCTTACGCCTTGCTCGCGTTCGCGCTGGTTCAGGTGTTATCCGCCGCGAGCGGCTGGTTCAATGGGCCGCAAGGCGCGCCCAACACGCCCATGGCCCATCTGGCCACCGAGATGGCCGGCGGAGAGAACTATCGGCCGTTGCTGTTCCAGAAGGCATGGCGCGCCTTTTTGTCCGCGCCCGCGCTCGGGCTGGGTTTCGGCAACCTCGCTTCGAGCATGTTCTGGCAGGCGGCCGACCTGGCGCCGCCGGTGCTGCCCAAGGTCATCGACCGCCATGCTCACAATGTCGTCCTGCAATTGCTCGCGGAATTCGGGCTGGCCGGCCTGGCCGTGATGGCCGTGCCGGCGCTGCTGTGGTTGAGGTCGCAGTTCCGGCCGCTGCCCCCTGCTTCGGCTTCGGCGGCGGCGGAGCGCGTGGGCGCCTACGGCGTGCTGGCGGTCATCGCCGTGCACAGCATGGTGGAGTTTCCGCTGTGGATCGCTCACTTCCTGGGCCTGTTCGCCGTGCTGGTGGGGATTGAGTCGTGGCGGCCGGCGCCGGTCAACAAGGCCCGCGCCATGCGCGCGGGCGTGCTGGCCCTGGTATTGGGCGGGATGGTGATCGCCGGAAAATACCTGCGCGACTACCGCGATTTCGAGGGCTGGTACCTGCGCCTGGAAGCCAAGGAGCGCGCCGGCATCCCGGCCACCGGCGCCGACCTCTCCGCGCTGATGGTGTTCCACGACCGCTCGCTGTTCGCGCACTACATCGAGCGCGTGGCGTCGGAAGCCCTGCCGCTGGACCGGAACGACCTGGACAACAGGCTGGCCTTGAACAGCCAGGTGCAGCGCGCCTTTCCCGTGCCCTCGCTGGCCGGCCGGCAGGCCGTGCTGCTGGCGTTCGCCGGAAAGGATGAAGAGGCGCGCCGCGCGCTCAAGGCCATGGCGCTGCTGTGGCCCGACCAGGCCGCGGGCTTGCTTCCCCGGCTGGAAGAACTGGAGCGGGAGGACGCCGCGCGCTTCTCAGGATTGGCCCGGTATTTGCGCGAAACCA
Organism: Burkholderiales bacterium; assembly: GCA_035571675.1. Classification (GTDB taxonomy): domain Bacteria; phylum Pseudomonadota; class Gammaproteobacteria; order Burkholderiales; family SG8-39; genus CAIYPG01. Next base: position 1,787 of record DATNCF010000546.1, read on the forward strand.
TCGCGCAGGAACGGCGCTGGGGCACCCGCGACCATTGAGAACAGTCTAATATCGCGCCAGTTGGGCGGGCGGGAGTTTAGGCGGAAAGGGCAGGGACATGGCCGAACCGGCAAGAAGCAAGCGCCCCGAGCGGGTGCGCATCGGCGACATCCTGGTCCAGCAGAAGCTGCTGTCCCAGGAGCAGTTGCAGACCGCGCTGGAGGAGCAGAAGCGCAGCGGCCGCAAGCTCGGCCGGGTGCTCATCGACGGCAATTACCTGTCCGAAGAGCAGATCTGCGAGGCGCTGGCGCGCCAGCTCGCCATTCCCTTCATCAACCTCAAGTACTTCAACATCAATCCGGTGCTGGTGCGCAAGGTGCCGGAAACCCAGGCCCGGCGCTTTCGCGCCATGGTGCTGGAGGAGCAGGACGACGAGGTTCTGGTGGCCATGGCCGATCCCACCGACCTCTTCGCCTACGACGAGCTGACCCGGCTGCTGAAGAAACCGGTGGCCATCGCGGTGGTGTCCGAGACGCTGCTGCTGCAGACCCTCGACCGGGTGTACCGGCGCACCGAGGAGATCACCTCCTTCGCCCGCGAACTGGGCGAGGACATCGGCGACGCTGTGGACTTCGGCGTGCTCAGCCTCAACCTCGGCGGCGAGGAGGCGCCGGTGGTGAAGCTGCTGCAGAGCATGTTCGACGACGCGATACAGGTCAAGGCCTCGGACGTGCACATCGAGCCGCAGGAGGACTCCCTGCACATCCGCTTTCGCATCGACGGGGCGCTGGCGCTGCAGACCGAGACCGAATTGCGCATATCCCCGGCGGTGGTGCAGCGCCTCAAGCTCATGTCGGGCCTGGACATCTCGGAAAAGCGCCTGCCCCAGGACGGGCGCTTTTCGGTCAAGGTGCGCGAGCAGTTCGTGGACGTGCGCATCTCGACCATGCCGACGCAGTACGGCGAGTCGGTGGTCATGCGCCTGCTCAACCGCAAGGGCGGCGTGCAGCAGCTCGATGACATCGGCATGCCGGAGGAACTGCGCGGGCGGCTGCGCAAAGCCCTGTTCCGCTACGCCGGCATGGTGCTGGTCACCGGCCCCACCGGCAGCGGCAAGACCACCACGCTGTACGCCGCCCTGAACGAGCTGAACACCATCGACCGCAAGATCATCACCGTCGAAGACCCGGTGGAATACCGCCTGTCGGGCTTGTCGCAGGTGCAGGTGAACGAGAAGATCGAGCTCACCTTCGCGCGCGTGCTGCGCTCCACCCTGCGCCAGGACCCGGACGTCATTCTCATCGGCGAAATGCGCGACGCGGAAACCGCCTCCATCGGCCTGCGCGCCGCCATCACCGGCCACATGGTGCTGTCCACCCTGCATACACGCGACGCCGCCAGCGCTCCGCTGCGCCTGGTGGACATGGGGGTGCCCGCCTACATGGTGGCGTACTCGCTGCAGGCCGTGATCGCCCAGCGCCTGGTGCGGCTGGTGTGCGAGACCTGCGCGCAGCCCTATGCGCCGGACGCGCAGGAAAGCCAGTGGCTGGCGGGGCGGACGCTGAGCGGCACGCCGCGCTACCAGCACGGCAAGGGCTGCCAGCGCTGCAACGGCAGCGGCTACCTCGGCCGCAGCGGCATTTTCGAGATGCTGGAAGTGGACAACGAGCTGGCCGCGCTGGCCACGGCCAACGATCCGGGCCGCTTCATGGCGGCGGCGCAGCAGCGCATGAAGGGCCACACGCTGCGCGACAGCGCGGCGCAGCTCGCCGCGGCCGGCCGCACCACGGTCGCCGAGGCCATGCGCGTCACCGAGGAAATCGAGGATTGACGGTGGGGGCCAGCTAGTCCATGCCTCACTTCGCCTACAAAGGACGCAACGCCCGCGGCGAGCTGGTCACCGGCATTATCGAGAACTCGGATTCCGGGGCGGTGGCCGACCAGTTGCTGAACAGCGGCGTCTCGCCCATCGAGATCAATGCCTCGTCGGCGCCCGCAAGCGGCGCGCGCGACGGCTGGTGGGGCCGCCTCACCGCGGAGAAGGTGACTGACGATGACCTGCTGCTGTTCAGCCGGCAGATGTACGCGCTGCTCAAGGCCGGCGTGCCCATCCTGCGGGCGCTGGCCGGACTGGAGGAATCGGCCACCCGGGTGGGCTTCGCCGCGGTGCTCAAATCCATACGGGCGAGCCTCGACAGCGGGCGCGACATCTCCACGGCGCTGCGCCGCCACCCGGAGGTGTTCTCGCCCTTCTACGTCAGCATGGTGCGCATCGGCGAGATGACGGGCGCCCTGGAAGAAGTGTTCCTGCGCCTGTTCAACCACCTGGAATTCGAAAAGGAGATGCGCGAGCGCGTGGTCCAGGCCATCCGCTATCCCATCTTCGTCATCATCGTCATGATCGTGGCGCTGGTGGTAGTGAACCTGTTCGTCATCCCGGCCTTCGCCAAGATTTTCGCCGGCTTTCATGCCGAGCTGCCGCTGATGACGCGCATCCTGCTGGGTTTCTCCAACTTCATGGTCAGGGAATGGCCGTGGCTGCTGGGCGGGGCGGTGGCGGCGGTGTTCGGCTTCCGCGCCTGGGTGGCGAGCCCCTCGGGGCGCTACAACTGGGACCGCCTGGTGCTGCGCATTCCCATCGCCGGCAAGATCGTGCTCAAGGCCACGCTGGCGCGCTTTGCGCGCTCGCTGGCCATTTCGCTGCGCAGCGGCGTGCAGGTGGTGCAGGCGCTGTCGGTGGTGGCGCTGGTGGTGGACAACAAGTACATCGGCCAGCGCGTGGAGCAGATGCGCGACGGGGTGGAGCGCGGCGAGAGCGTGCTGCGCACGGCGGTGACGGCCGGCGTGTTCACGCCCGTGGTGCTGCAGATGGTCGCCGTGGGCGAGGAGGCGGGCGACCTGGACGCGCTGCTCACCGAGGTCGCCGACATGTACCAGCGCGAAGTGGACTACGAGTTGAAGGGCCTGTCGGCCCAGATCGAGCCCATCCTGGTCATCATGCTCGGCATCCTGGTGATGGTGCTGGCGCTGGGCGTGTTCCTGCCCATCTGGGACCTGGGGCAGGCGGCGTTCTCGCACGGGGGCGGCTAAATTGGGGGCGCGCCCGCGCCGCATCGCCTCGCGGACGGCGCTTTCACTCGGCTTCTCCCTCATCGAACTGATCGTGGTGGTTTGCCTGGTGGCGATTTTCGTCGCCGTGGCCGGCAACCGCCTGCGCCTGTACCAGGAAGCGGCCGAGAAAGCCAGCGTCCAATGGACCGTGGCGGCCATGCAAAGCGGGCTGCAGTTGCAGGTGGCGGCGCTGCTGATCAAGGGCGACGCCAAGGGCATCCTGGCCCTGCAGGCGGCCAATCCCGTGCGCTTCCTGGAGCATCCTCCGGCCGGATACGCCGGAGAATTCTCGCAGCCCGTCCCTTCGCTGCCCGGCGGAAGCTGGTATTTCGACCGGCGGCGCGGGGAGCTGGTCTACGTGCCCGACCTGCGCGCGCATCTGCGCGTGGAAGGCGCAACGGGGGAGAGCAGTGATGGGGGTCCGTTGCGTTTCCGCACCCGCATTGACTATGAGCCCACGGCGGTTAGAGGGGCTGCCGGGGGCTTTCGGGCGGCCGGTATCCTTCCGCTAGTCTCGTATGCCTGGTTTGACGACGGGCAAATAGGCAGGGAAGTGCCCGATTTGTCAGGAAATCGTCGTTGACCTGACTTCATTTTGCCGCTTGTCCCTGGAACGGGCCCGCCTGTCCGGGATCACGCCCCTTTTGGCGGTGGCATGCATGCTGCTCTTCCCTATAAGCCGGACG
>DATNCF010000547.1:0-3030 GCA_035571675.1 Burkholderiales bacterium
CGACGTCAAAGGGATCAAGGTGCTGGCGGCGCGGCTGGACGGAGCTGACGCGAAAACTCTGCGCGACACGATGGACAAGCTCAAGGACAAACTCAAGAGTGCGGCGATCGTGTTGGCGGCGGTCGAAGGCGGCAGGGTCCAGATTGCCGCCGGCGTCACGGCCGATCGCATGGGCAAGGTCAAGGCCGGCGACCTGGTGAATTTCGTCGCGCAGCAGGTCGGCGGCAAGGGCGGCGGCAAGCCCGACATGGCGATGGCGGGCGGCACTGACCCGAGCAAGCTCACCGGCGCGCTGCAGTCGGTGCAGGGCTGGGTGTCTGAACGCGCCTGATGCGATGAAGCTCGTGCGCGGCGTTCTGTGGTCGGTGGGTCTTGTGGCGGTAGTGGCGCTTGCAGGATCGGTCTGCGCGGAAGAGGTGAGTTTCAAGAGCCTCGATGGCACTCGGATCAAGGCGCAACTGTTCCATCCGGGGAAGCAGCCGCCGCGCGGTACCGTGGTGGCATTGCATGGCTGCGGCGGGCTGTATGCGCCGCACCGCAAAGGGCAATTGAACGCCCGGCACCAGGCAGCGGCGGATATGCTGACCGCCCAGGGCTATGCCGTCGTTTTTCCTGACAGCTTGACGACGCGCGGGGAGGACGAAATCTGCACCCAGAGCATCGGCAAGCGCCTGATCGATCAGGCCAAGCGGCGCTCGGATGCGCTTGCGGCGATGTTCTGGGTCGCCTCACAACCTTGGGCGCGGGCCGACCGGATCGCATTGCTCGGTTGGTCTTCAGGTGGCAGCGCGGTGCTGTCGGCCACGGACGCGAGCCGCGATGCCCAGATGTCGCCGGTACGCCCGGTGGTGGCGGTCGCTTTCTATCCTGGCTGCCGCACCGCGCTCAAGTCGGGTTACCGGTCCAACACGCGGCTGGTGATGCTCGTTGCCGAGAAGGACGACTGGACGCCGCCGGGGCCGTGCATCGAGCTGGGCCAGCGCGCCGGCGCGGAGGTCATCGTCTACCCCGACAGCTATCACGGCTTCGACAATCCGTTCGGGCAGGTGCGCCTGCGCACCGACGTGCCCAACGGCCTCAATCCGGGCCAGGGCGTGCACGTCGGGCGCAATCCTGTGGCAGCGTGGCAGGCAAATGCACGCGTGCTCGAATTGCTGCGGGAGGCGTTCCCGTAACTTGCATGGCCATAGCAGGCAGGATCGATCCGAGCAAGCTCACCGGCCCAGGGCCAGGTTCCATTTCGCGACAGTCAATGTCCATCCGGCGGTAGCGCGGAAGTCCGCCGCTTCGAACAATCACCTCGTACCACCACGAGGAGATCTTCATGTCCGAAGCCACGACCCCCAGCCGCCGCGATTTCCTGTCACTGATCTTGCTTGGCGCCGCCGCCGCTCCTGCGCTCACCGCGTGCGGCGGCTCCGCCATGGCGGCCGACGCCAACATCTGGACCAGCAGCGCCGACCTTGCGGTCAGCGCGAGCGCACCCAATGGCTCCGCCATCAACGGGTTCAGCGCGCCGGCTTTCCGTCCGGTGTTCGACGCCTTTGTCGCCAATTTTCGCGAGCGCGGCGAGATCGGCGCCTCGATCGCGATCACGGTGCAAGGCGCTGCCGTGCTGGAAGCCTGGGGTGGCAACTCGGACGCGCTCTCGGCCACGCCATCGGCACCGTGGAACCGTGACACGGTGTCGCTGGTGTTTTCCTGCACCAAGGGGGCGACGGCGCTGTGCGCGCATATCCTCATCGCGCAGGGCAAGCTCGATCTGGACAGGTCGGTCGCGTTCTACTGGCCGGAGTTCGCGGCCAACGGCAAGTCCGCGATCACGGTGCGCATGTTGATGCAGCATTCCGCGGGGCTGGCCGCGATCCCGTTCTCTTCGCCGGTGCCCGCAGGCGGCTGGGCGGACTTCAACCTGATGACCTCGCTGCTCGCGGCGCAGGCGCCGTGGTGGGAGCCGGGCACTGCGCACGGCTACCACGCGCTCAGCTACGGCTGGCTGGTGGGCGAACTCGTGCGACGCGTCAGCGGTCAGTCGCTCGGCACCTTCTTCCAGAACCAGGTGGCGCAGCCGCTGGGCCTGGACTTCTGGATCGGCATGCCCGCCTCGCAGCTGCCCCGCGTGGCGCCGATGCTCGGCACGGCGGAAGTGCTGCCGGTCGATCCGTTCACGGCCAAGCTGGCCGATCCCAGCTCGCTGCAGGCGGCGGCCTTCTTCAATCTCGGGGGCTGGCTCGGTTTGCCGCCCTCCACGCCGCCCGCTTACAACACGAGCGCGTCGCTGCAAGCGGAGATCCCCGCCGCCGGCGGCGTGACCAACGCACGGGGCTTGGCGACGTTGTACGCGGCGCTGGCCAATGGCGGTGCGCTGGGCGCCACCAGGCTGCTGCCGGCCGATTACGCCGGTCAGCTCGGCTTGATCCGCAGCGCCGAGCCGATCGATCGGACGCTGCTAGTGTCCACGCGCTTCGCGCAGGGCTATCACGGCTCGATCGACAATCGCGCGACCGGCCCCGGGCTGTCCATACTGATGGGCGCGAATGCGTTTGGCCACGCGGGCTTTGGCGGCAGCGTGGGCTTCGCCGATCCGCAGGCCAGGCTCTCGTTCGGCTACACGATGAACCGCATGGGTCCCGGCACGGGCTTGAACGACCGCGGCCAGTCGCTGGTCGACGCGACCTACCGGGTGCTCGGCTATAGCAGTAGCCGCTACGGCGCCTGGGTCTAAATCCGCTTGACCGCGCTGCGTGCGCGTCTTAGGGTCCGGTGATGGCGACCAGCGTCTCCCCGGACCCGCACACGGCGTGCGCCGCCGTGCCGGCGCTGCGCTGGCGGGCGCAGTTCCAGACCCACCGGACCGACGAGGCCGTCGAATTGGTGAGCAGCTGTACGGGCCGCACTCGCTGGCGCTGCGCACGCGGCGTGAACTCGACATGAGGCTCGCGGGCTTCAACGTGGGACGCCTGAACGTCTCCAGCATCGAATACGGCTGCGCCGCCACCGCCCGCACCGAGGAACCGCACAACTACTGGG
>DATNCF010000548.1:0-5272 GCA_035571675.1 Burkholderiales bacterium
GAGGCGGTTGCCCTCGCCGAGGCCATTTGCGAAAACTCGCCTTATGCGGTGCGGGAGAGCGTGAAGATCGCGCGGCGGGTGCCGGACCTGGACAAAGACCAGTTGTGGCAGATTTGCCTGGATGCGAACGAGGAGTTGCAGAAGAGCGCGGACTTTAAGGAAGGGCCGAAGGCTTTTGCAGAGAAAAGAAAGCCTCACTGGACGGGGCGCTGACGTAGCTGATTTGCTTGTCGAGTCCGAGTCGCACACTGGAAGGATAACGATGCGCTCCTACATTGTCTTCGCCGCATGGACATTTTTGGCCGGCGCGGGAATCCCGCTGATCGGCGTGCTGAACAGCGGCATAGCGCGCAGCGTGGGCAACCCGTTCGCCGCGACGGCGGCCATGTTTCTCGTTGCCGCGGTTGTCGCGCTCGCGATCACGCTGCCGCTGTACGGGTTCCCCTCGCTGGCACAGCTCGCGGCCGCGCCCAAGCTGGCCTACGCCGCCGGCCTGATCATCGGTTTTTATGCGCTGTCGGCGACCATCATCATTCCGCGCTTCGGCGCGGCGAGTTTCATCGCCTTCATCCTGATCGCGCAGCTTGTCACCGCGGCCCTGGTCGACCAGTTCGGACTGTTCGGCATGGAAAAGCGCCCCGTGGACATGATGAGGCTGGCCGGCCTGATCGTCATCGCCGCCGGCATCGCCATCATGGAGGTCGGCAATCTGCGCAATCCCCAAGGCTAGGGGCCTGATGGCCGAAGGCTAAGGGCCGGTCGTTCACACGCTATCGGGGTCCGACGACCCGCGAGTTGAATCCCCGGTGTCGCGGTGCTTCACCCCGGAGGTGGAGGTCTTTCCCTCGTTTCTGAGGGTCAGCCCGCCGTCCGTCTTGGCGGCCTTCCCGTCGCCACCGGCCACGGGAGATCCAGGCGCGGGATCGCGAACCTTTGGTGTTCGGCGGCGGAGAAACGAAGTCATGTCATGTCCTATGCGTATTCGGCCAGTTCCATGGCCAGCCGGTCGCGGTGCTCGACCAACTCGCGCCGCATGCGTTCCATGATGGCGAGGGTGTGCCGGGCATCGGCGGTTTCGCGGTTTTCCTTTTCCAGCTGCTCGAGGCGTTGCCGCTGGCCACGGATGATTTCGTCGGCGCGCTGGACATGCTGCTCCGCATGCTGCAGCCGGAGGTTTCGCATCTTGATGTCGAGGACGGTCATTGCGGAGTTTCCCTGAGATTCAAATCCGGCGGATATGATCCGCCCGGCCGTTTGCGCCGTCTGTCGGCGCGGCGCTGAAGATGCATGCAGGGTTTGGCTGATGCCGCAGTTCAAGCGGCATTAGAAAAGCAGTTTTCCCACCACCAGGGCCACGAGCAGGGCCGCCAGCGCGATGATTCCGAGGATGTATAGGACGCGCGCCCCGCCGATTCCTCGGCCCTGAGATCGGCGCGATCGGGCTTCAAGGCTTGGTCCGGAAGGGGCGGGCGAGGCACCGGGCCGTAGCCCGGCGCCATCATCATCGCTCAGCGCGTCAACCGCTTAGCGGTTCAAGCGCCTAGCGGCGATCCGAATCGCTCTTCTGGCTCATGTCGGAGCCGGAGCGCGAGCGGTCGTTTTGCTGGCCACTTTGGCCGCCCTGGCCTTGCTGCGACTGCTGCCCCTGGCGGTCTGACTGGCTGTGCTGCCCCGACTGGCTTTGCCCCCCCTGCTGGCCGCCCTGGCGCTGCTGCTCGGAGGACTGGGGTTTCTGGTTTTGTTGTTGCTGGTTTTGTCGTTGCTGGTTCTGCTGTTGCTGGTCTGCCATGATGAACTCCTTTCAAACGCGGGCTCACGCCCTGCGTCCAATGTAGCCATCAGCGCCGGGGCGGCCTGTAGGCCGTTGCCTCGCCGGGCGGGAGAGGAAACCCTAAAGTACTGTCGTGGGCCAGGCGGTTCCGGAACGAATCCCATGAAATCGACTCTATCCCGTAGCCATGTTTCGCCCAGTCAAAATGCTGCTGTCCGCTGGCCTCGTGGCTTGCGCCGTGCCAAGCGTCGCGGCCGCCTCGGCCAACATCCAGCCGGGACAGTGGGAAATCACCTCGCGCGTGCAGCCGCCCAAGCTGCCCTTCGGCCTGTCGATCCCGCCGAATTCCGTCATACCGCAATCGGCCGTGTACACCAAATGCATCACGCTCGAGGACATTGACCGCCCGCAAGCCTTTGTCCAGCAGCAGACCGGCTGCAACGTCACCAGCCTGCAAATGGGCGATGCGACGGCCACCTGGGCGGCGAGCTGCAGCCAGCCGGCGCCCTCGCGCAGCAGCGGCGAGGCGACGTTCAATGGCGCGACGGCCGAAGGTCATTCAACGCTCATTACCAATGTGCAGGGATTCGAGCTGCCGGTTCAGATCCATTTCAGAGGCCGGCGGATAGGAAGCTGTCCGCCATGACGCACTGACGACGTTCACGCGATGGTGAACGCCGCAACCTCCATGTGCCAAAAAATCGCGCGGTCCGGACGCGGCATGGTGTGGGGTGGATGGAGAGTTCAGGCCTTGGCCGTGCTTTTGAGGCGATCCTGTTCCGCCCTGGAGTTCGTCCCGCCGCTTTCGGAGGACTGGCCGCGCGCATTCTGCTGCTGCATGCTGTTGCGGGTCTGCTCCACTATCTTTTTGACTTCGTCCACCCCCTCGCGGGCTTTGCGATCCACCGTTTCCAGGCTGCTGCGCATGTCGTCCACCACGGCCCCGGTCTGGTTGACCATGGTCCGTCCCAGTTCGCACTGCGCTTCGGCGATCTGGCCAAACTGGCGGAAATATTGGGTCATATGCTCCGCGCCGGTTGAAAAAAACCGCTTGGCCCGCTCGTCCACCTCTCCGAACAGGGGGGAAAAGTCCGGCGCGCCGTACATGGCCGCGTTCTTGGTCTGGATGCGCAACAGGTTGCGCATGGTTTCGGTCTGGAGGTCGAACAACACACCCGCGCCGCGCAGCCACATCTCGGTCAGGTTCGCGCTCACATTTTCCTGCTGTTGATTCACAGTTGCCTCGCTTGAAAAACCGGTTAAGGGAAAGCCCCGGAGATATGCTAAGCGGAGGCCCCGGCGTGGAAAATAAAGCGAACTTGATTTTTCTGCCGTGAGGAAATGACACGCAGCCGTGGCGGCCGGCGCTTTGCGTCGATGGAAACTTGCGTCGATGGAAACCCCGGCCGCGCGCAAGCCCTCGCGGCGCGACACGCGGCAGGCGCCGCCAGCGACGGGTGTCGTGGCGTTGCGCCGACATCCGCATGGCGGTTCGCCGATAAGCGCTGCGCGGGCAATGGTTCACCATGGGTTCCCGATTTCAGAAAGGAACCGCCATGGCAAATCGAATTCCCACCAACAACGAACCGCGCCCCAGCCCTGAGATCACCAGCACCGGCAGCCGCGTCGTGGGCGCCGGCGCCGCGCGCCCGCATGAGGGGCCGGGACCGAGGATCATGGCCGCCGACACGCTGGAGGGCAACGACGTTCGCAATCCCGCGGACGAGGACCTGGGAACCATCGAGCACATCATGCTGGATGTGCCCAACGGCCGCATCGCCTATGCCGTGCTGTCGTTCGGCGGCTTTCTGAGGATGGGCGAGAAATTGTTTGCCGTTCCCTGGCGGGCGCTGACCCTGGATACGGACAAACATTGCTTCGTCCTGAACGCCAGCAAGGAACTGCTGGAGAAGGCGCCGGGATTCGACAAGGACCATTGGCCCTCGATGGCTGACGAGACCTGGGCGGCCAGCATTCACGACTATTACGGCGTGCCGCTGTACTGGCACTAGCCCTTCCACCCCACCCCCAACCCCGGCCTCCGGGGGTTTTTTATTGTCCCATCCCTCCTGTCAAGGAAGGGGTGGTTCAGGGTACGTGGAGAATGGTGTCGTCTTCGAGGGGCGCGGTTTGCGGCACAAATGCAGTGGCCGGGGAATATTCCCAGCCGTCGCGCCGCAACCGCGCGCAGCGGTGATGGTCCACGTAGTTGCCGCCGCGGCTCAGTCGCCGGGTGATGGTGGCCGGCGAGGACATGCTTCTCCTGCACCAGTCGCAAAATCCCAGAGACAGGGGCGCTCCCTGTCCGAAAAGCCCCCCGTGGCGCGGGCCCGTGGAGGCTTCCCGCGGATCGGGGCTTTTCCATCCGAGCATGTCCTCATTGCTTTCGTCGAGAATGAGGAATGGGAACGTGGGCATCGAGGCGGTCTCTCAAGGCGATTCGCCAGCATGCGCAAATTCCGGCGTCATTTACAGGTAATTGTGCACATCCCGGCCCGGCATTGGAGGCGGTATGAGCAAAAATACCCGGCCTGTACGCCTTTTGTGACAGATCCGGCGTAGCGCCCCCCCCAGGGCTAGCTCTTGGCCGCCTCGGCCTTGCGTATCCGCATCGTCTGCGCCGCCACGCCCAGGTAGTCGCCGCCGCTGGACCACATTTGCACGGTTGCATGCCCCAACTGTTCCGTGAGCGCGTCGAACTGCACGTCCAGCAACACCCATTCCCCGGCGGAATACCTGTCCAGCCGCGCCGCGATGCGCATGCTGCTGTCCAGGGTGATGCCGTAATACCCCTGCCCGAAAATCGGCGCCACGGCCGAGGGCGGGTGGTCGGCGACGGCGGTGAGGATGGCGGCGGACATGGCGCCGCCCACGCCCACGCAGCGCACCCACAGCTGCGCGCGGTTGGCGCCGCGCGCCGCGTCCTCGTCGGCGAAACGCACTTCCAGGGTGTCGGTCACGCCCCCAGGGGTGTAGTTGAGCGATTCGCGCCGACGCGATTCCTCGGGCGGCCGGCGCGGCGCGAAGGCGGTGGCGGGGCGCACGCCCTCGGGAAAGGCGCCCAGCGTGCCCTGCGCCAGCACGGCCGTCTCGCCGTTGTGCACGCCGGCGGCGGTGGCCAGCGACACGGCCTTGCCGCCCCCGCGCAACTGCGCGCGCACTTCCAGCACGTCGTTCTCCTTCAGGCCCTGCAGGTACAGCGCGCTGACCGACAGCAGCGGCTTGCCGGCGACTTTCTCCATGGCTTCCACCGCCGCTCCGAGCAGCGCGCCGCCGAACAGGCCGTTCCACGAGCACCAGCGCCGCTCGGCCGGCATGAGGAAGCGGCCCGGCTCCCCGCCGTCGCGCAGTCCCATGGACCCGGGCAGGGGAGGTTCGGGAAGCGGCTGCCGGGCGCTGTCGCTCACTGCATGGACTCCTTTCAGCAGCCGGCCCGTTTCACCAGCCCGTCGGCGCGCTTGATGTGCGGGTTTTCGGCCATGGCCATGCTGCTTTCGCCCA
>DATNCF010000549.1:0-2916 GCA_035571675.1 Burkholderiales bacterium
CCGCTGATTTTCCTCTGCGACACGCCTGGGTTCTTCATCAGCAAAAAAGCCGAGCACCGCCGCGTCTCGGGCAAGATCACCAGCCTGTGGGTGGCGCTGCGCGAGGCGAGCGTGCCCAAGCTGTCGGTCATATTGAGAAAGGCCTACGGCGCCGGCTACTTCGCCATGGGAGGACCGCGCATGGGCATGGACTGGCAGTTCGCCTGGCCCACGGCCGAGATCGGTTTCGTCGCGCCCGAAGTCGCGGCCAACATCATGCACGCGCGGCGCATTGCCGAAAGCCCCGACCCCGACGCGTTGCGCGCCGAGCTGATCGAGCAGATGAAAAGCGCCAATGCGCCCTGGAGCGCCGCGGGCGAGCACTACCTGGACGACATTATCCGTCCCGCCGACACGCGCGCCGTGCTGATCCGCAGCCTGGAGCTGGCGCGGCGCGCCAACGGCGGTTTTGGTCAACGGCGGCTGGCGCAGTGGCCGCCGTGCTTCTAGAACGCATTTCCGAACCATTAAAAGGAGGAATGGAAATGAACATGATCCAAAGCGCCCTGCGCCTGACCGCCGGCATTGCCGCCGCAACGGCCCTGCTGTTCAGCACTGCGCCGGCGAACGCGCAGTCGCGCGACCCCAATTCCCGTGAGCCCGTCAAGCTGGGCGTGCTGTTGCCCCTGACCGGTCCCGGCGCGCTGTCGTCTCAGGGCTTCATGCTCGCCATTCGCATGGCGGTGAAGGAAATCAACGATTCGGGCGGGCTCCTCGGCCGGCGCGTCGAGCTCGTGCTCGCGGACGACCAGCTCGATCCCACGCAGTCGGTCAACGAGGCCAAGCGTCTCACCCAGCAGGAACGTGTGAACTTCGTGCTCGGGCCGCTCGGCAGCGCGCTCGCTGCGGCGGTGGCGCCCGTGATGAACGAGACCAAGACCCTGTACCTCAGCTCGGCCGTGGCGCCCGCGCCCAGCATTTACAACTTCAGCGTGACCATGAGCGCCGTCGCGCAGGCCTCCTCCATGACCCGTTTCATGGCGCAGGACCTGAAAGTGAAGTCGGCCGCCATACTCCAGGACAACGGCGGGGCCTGCAAGGCGCTGAACGAGGAATACAAGCGCCTGCTGCCGCAAAACGGCATCGAGCTGAAGGCGGTGCGCGAACATGAATTCCGCCCCTCCGACGTGACGCCGCAATTGCTCGCCCTGCGCCGCAGCGAACCCGACATCCTCATCCAGTGCTCGACCACGGGCGACGACGCGGGCCTCGTCATCAAGAACCTGTCCGACATCGGCTGGAATATCCGCTACGTGAGCATTGCCGCCGCACAGGCCACGTTCAACACCTTGAAGACGGGCGGCCCGGACGCGTTCAAATCCGGGCGCTATTACGGATTGTTGCCCAAGGCCTACACTTACTGTGCTGGCGAAAAACCGGGGGGGCGCAGCTACGACCGCTATCTGGCGCGGCTCAAGGCCTTCGACCCGGACATGTTCGAGAAAGTGGACCAGAAAAATTCGCTGTACATGTACGACGGCATCCAGCTCCTGCGCGCTGCCGTGGAGGCCACCAAGTCGTTGGACAACACCACGCTCGTGGCGTGGATGGAGGAAAACGGCAAGAACGTGCGCGGCGTGGCGGGATATCCCTTCGCCACCAACAAAACCCATCACTTCCTGATGGGCGATGACTCGCTGACCTACGTCAACCATCCCGACGTGGTGCGGCCCGAGGACAAGTTCGTGCAGCGGGAGGTGGGGTGCTGAGCGTGGTCTTCATCCGGGACCGGGCGCGGCCATGACCACCATCGAGGCGCCGCGCCTGCCGCGCGACCGCATGCGCAAGGCCGCCGCTTCGTGAAGGCTGTGAGGGGAGCGTCATGAACAGCACCGAAGACGACCTGGCCGCCAAAACGGCGCGCGCGCTCGGCATGGCCGAGGTGAAGCTCAAGCGCGTGCCCGCGGGCGCCTCCAATGCGGCCTACCTCGTGCAGCATGCCGACGGCGAGCCGTTCGCCTTCCTGCGCGCGGCCGGCACCGGCGCCGCCGACGAGGCCATCAATCCGGCGCGCGGTCTGGTGCACGAGGGCGAACTGCTGCGCAAGGCGCACGCCCTGGGTTTCACCGTGCCCAAGGTGCTGGCCATTTTCTCCCATCCCGACGCCGTGCTCATGGAACTGGTGCCGGGCACATCGCGGCCCGACGCTGCCGCATCGGAAGCCGTGGCCGTGGCTCTCATGGGGGAACTGGCGCGGCTGCACACCATTGCGCCTGAGGAACTGGGACTGGAAGCCGCGGCCACGCTGGGCGAGGCGGTGAAGCAGGACCTGGAACACTGGATCAGGATCGCAGGCGAACGCCGCGTCACCGATTCGCCCCTGGCGCGCCTCGGCATCCGCATGCTGCGCGACACCATGCCGGGTGGGAGCGAGCGGCCCAGCACCCTGCACGGCGACGTCGGTCCCGGCAACTTCATGGTGCACGAGGGCAAGCTCTCGGCCATTCTCGACTGGGAAATTGCCCACGCCGGCGACGTGCATGAAGACCTTGCCTGGCTATGGGCGCGCGGCGCCCACACCGATTTCGGCAAGCCTTCGGACCGCGTGGCCGAGTACGAGCGCGCCGCCGGGCGCAAGCTCGACCCCGCGCGCCTGAAATGGCAGATCGCCAGTGTCACGTGGAAATGCGTGGTGGGCCTGCGCGGCCGGCTCAACCTCGACACCGACGACCCGGCGCTGTTCACCATCTACATCAGCACGCTGACCTACGAAGCGCTGCTCGGCGCGGCGCTCGCCGGCCTGGCCGGCGTCAAGCTCGACCTGCTGGGCGAGGAACCGGTGAGCAAGCCCACGGCGCAGTCGCGCCTGGCCGCGCGCGCCGCCGCCAACGGCGGCGCCGACACGCCCAAGGAAACGGCGCTGATCGTCCGTCACCT
>DATNCF010000550.1:0-5813 GCA_035571675.1 Burkholderiales bacterium
GACCTCGTGCGCCAGGGCAAGGTGCGTTACATCGGCTGCTCCAACCTGCTGGCCTGGCAGGTGATGAAAGCCTCCAAGGTGGCGGCGCTGCACGGTTTCGAGGAATTCGTGTCGGTGCAGGCCTACTATTCGCCGGCCGGCCGCGACATCGAGCGCGAACTGGTGCCGCTCATCGTGGACCAGAAACTGGCGCTGCTCGCCTACAGCCCGCTCGCGGGCGGGCTGCTCACCGGCCAGATCACGCGCCAGCGCAAACCCGATTCGACCACGCGGCGCGGCAAGACCAACTTCCCGCCCGTGGACATGGAACGCGGCGACAGGCTCATCGACACGCTGCTCGAAATCGGCGGCGGGCACGACGCCACGGTGGCCCAGGTAGCGCTGGCCTGGCTCATCGCCCAGCCGCATCTGTCCAGCGCGCTGGTCGGGGCCGACACCCTGGAGCAACTGCACAGCAACCTGCGGGCCGCCGACTTGCAGCTCTCGCACGAAGAACTGGCGCAAATCGAGGTGGTCAGCCGCCTGCAGCGCGAATACCCGAGCTGGGCAACCGATCTGTCCGCCCCACGAACTCCACTGGAGACCGACAAGAAATGAGCGTCATCAACCCGGTCGTCCGCTTCGACGACTATCGCGAAAAGTACAAGCACATCCGACTGGAACGCAAGAACGGCATCGTGCAGATGACGTTTCACAGCCAGGGCGGGCCGTTCAAGATGTCCGGCCTGGCGCATGCGGAAGCGGCCGACGCGTTTTATCACGTGGGCGCGGACCACGAAAATCATGTGGTGATCATCACGGGAACGGGCGATACGTTCTGCGACAACTGGGAACGGGGCAGCTTCGACAAATCCTCAGCCGAAGGACACGCGCGCATTCACTATGAAGGAAGACGTCTTTTGCAAAATTTGCTCGACGTGGAGTCAATCATCATCTCCGCGGTCAATGGGCCGTCGATCGTGCATTCGTTTCCCATGGTGGCCGACATTTGCCTGTGCAGTGAAAACGCGGCTTTCCAGGACAACCACGTGGCCAAAGGCGGCGCCCCCGTTGGGGATGGCGCGCACGTGATCTGGCAGCATTTGCTTGGGCAGACACGGGGCAGCTATTTCCTGCTGACCGGACGCTTGCTTTCCGCACAAGAAGCATTGCAGTATGGAGTCGTGAACGAAGTGCTGCCGCAAGACAAGTTGCTGTCTCGCGCCTGGGAACTGGCCGAAGAATTGAACAAGAGGCCGGCGACGACGTTGCGCTATTCTCGTCTGATACTGAACCAGCACTATCGCAAGCTGATGCTGGAGGAATTGCCCGGAAGCTATGCATTGCAGAAGTTAGGCCAAGCGACCCAAACCATCAAGCCGCTGGATGGGAAGTGGGGCTAGATTTATAGGACGTTCACGAGGCGCGGCGCTTCCGCGCCGCGAATGTAAATCCCTGCTCCGTAGCTCCCCTCTCCCCCAGGGAGAGGGGCTGGGGGGAGAGGGCAACGAGAAAGAGCCCGGAAAAACACCATGGACAAGTTAATCATTAAGGTCGCGTTGAACGAGTGGGTTATGAAGGAGGTGAACCCCTTCGCCCCCTACAGCCCCGAAGAAATCGCCGCCGACATTGTCAAGTGCGCGAAAGCCGGTGCCAGCGTCTTCCATTTCCACGCCCGCGATCCACAAACCGGCGCCCAACGCCGCGCTGACTACAAACTCTTCGCCGAAGCCTTCCGTCTCGCCCAGTCCGCCTGCGACTGCATCATTGCCCCAGGTTACGAAGGCCCGAAGCCCATGCAGGAACGCTTCTCCCATTGGATCGAACTCGACAAGGACCCCACCGTTCGCTTCGAAATGGGCGTCTTCGACGTGGGCCAGTTCAACCTCACCACTTACGAGGAACTGCGCAACCACAAGGCCCCGCAACTCGAAACATTCAACAACACTCACGCCGAAATGAAGTGGTGCCTGGACTTCGCCAAGCGCCTGGACTTCCGCTACACCCTGGGGCTGCGCGAGCCGGGGCACCTGCGCTCGGTGCTGGCTTACCGGGACAACGGCTGGCTGCCCGATCCGCTGCTGCTCAAGTTCTACATGACCGAGAAGCATCCCTACGGCCTGCCGCCCACGGCGCGCGGGCTGCAGATGTACCTGGACATGATCCCGCCCGAGGTGCCGCACCTGTGGTTCACCGAGATCAAGGGGCCGCACGTGCACGTGCCGCTGTCCTCCATCGTCGTGGCCATGGGCGGGCACGTGCGCACCGGGCTGGGCGACAACTGGATTCTCGAAAACCGCCCGGTCAGCAACCTGGAACTGGTGGAGACCTTCGCCAACCTCGCCGAGCGCTGCGGCCGCGGCGTGGCCACGCCCGAGGAAGCGCGGCGCATGATGGGCATGAAGCCGCTGGCGGCGGCCAGGGCCGCATGATGGGCGGCGCAATGAGCAGCGCCGTGAACTCCGCCCCGGTGACCCACGACAGCCATCTCGCCACTGTCTGGGAGCGCATCGCCGATGCCATTCCCGACGAAACGGCATTGGTGAACGGCGGCCGGCGCGTCACCTGGGGCGAGTTTGAACAGCGCGCCTCGCGCCTGGCCGCGGCCTTCACCGCCGCGGGACTGGGGCCGGGCAGCAAAATCGCCATCGATCTCTATAACTGCACCGAGTGGCTGGAGGCGTTCTTCGCCGCCATCAAGATCCGCGCCGTCCCGGCCAACGTCAACTACCGCTACCTCGACCAGGAACTGCGTCACCTGCTCAGCGACAGCCACGCCGAGGCCATTGTGTTCCACGCCAGCCTCGGTGAGCGCGTGATGCGGCTGCGCCAGGAACTGCCGCAGATCCGCTACTACGTTCAGGTGGACGAAGGCGCGCGCACCCCGGTACGAGGGAGCGAGGGCGCCAGCGCGCCCCTGCATGCAGGCGTCCAGGACTTCGAGGCGCTGATTGCCAGGAACGCGCCCGCGCCGCGCATCGAGCGCCGTCTGGATGACACCTTCCTCTCCTACACCGGCGGCACCACCGGCTTGCCCAAGGGCGTGATGGTGCAGCTTGGCCGGGCGTTCGGCTCGCTTGCTTTCCTCGGCCCCATGCTGGGGCTCGGCCCGACGCAGACCGCCGATCCGGTGGGCACGGCCGGCGCGCTGGCGAAAAAGAACCAGCGCCTGGTCGCCCTGCCCGCCTCGCCGCTCATGCACAGCACCGGCTTCCAAATGACGGCGCTGCCCATGCTGTCCTTCGGCGGGTGCCTGGTCACGCTGACCTCGCGCTCCTTCGACGCCGTGGAACTGCTCGACACGGTGGAGCGCGACAGGGTGACGCTGGTGGCCATCGTGGGCGACGCTCTGGCGCGGCCGGTTCTGAACGCCCTGCGCGACGCGCGCGAGCGCGGCCGGAACTACGACCTCGCCAGCCTCAAGCTCATCACCTCGGCCGGAGTGGCCTGGAGCGGAGAAACGAAGAACGGCCTGTTCGAATTCCTGCCCCAGACGGCGTTCCTCGACGCCTGCGGCGCCTCGGAGGGCTGCACTTACGGCTTCCGCATCTACCGCAAGGGTGACAAGGCCAGCGGCACCAGCTTCACACCAGCGCCGGGATTGTTGCTGCTCGACGAGACGGGGAAACCGCAGCAGCCCGCTCCCGGGGTCAGCGGCATACTCGCCGCCACCAGCACCGCCACCGGCTACTACAACGACGCCGCCAAGACGGCGCGCACCTATCGGGACATTGGGGGGCAGTGGTACGTCGTTCCCGGAGACCATGGCCGCATCGAGGCCGACGGGTCGTTGACGCTGTTGGGGCGCGGTTCGACCACGATCAACACCGGGGGCGAAAAGGTGCATCCGGAGGAAGTGGAAGACGTGATCAAGGGCTTGGCGGGAGTCGACGATTGCATC
Organism: Burkholderiales bacterium; assembly: GCA_035571675.1. Lineage (GTDB taxonomy): Bacteria > Pseudomonadota > Gammaproteobacteria > Burkholderiales > SG8-39 > CAIYPG01. The sequence goes on from DATNCF010000550.1 coordinate 3,881, forward strand.
GTGTTCGGCATGCCCGACGAACGGTGGGGACAGCGAGTAACCGCGCTGGTCCAGAAACACGCCGGCTCAGCCCTTGACTCCGACGCCGTCACAAACCACGCACGCAGCAAGCTGGCAGGTTACAAGGTTCCAAAAGAGGTGTTGTTCGTTGACAAGGTACCGCGCGCACCCAACGGCAAGGCAGACTATCCGCGCGCCAAAGAGCTAGCTGCCCGGCACGCGCGCTGAACTAGCTCCTCCCCAGGGAGAGGGGTTGGGGAGAGGACAACGTAAAAGCATTTTGGACTAAATCTTTCCGTTTGCCTTGAACCACTCCAGCGTCTGCCGCAACCCCTCGTCAACCGATGTAGGCTCAAACCCCAACGCCTCAGTGGTGCGCCGGCAATCCAGCATGGGCTTGGGATAACTCGGCTGCAAATACTTGAGCATGGTGCCGAACTCCGCCATTTCCTCGGGGCCGGCGGTATCGGGATTGAAGGTGGAGACGCGGTTCGGCTTGCCGGCCATTTCCAGGAAGCGGTTGCAGAAGTCCGGCAGACTGACATCCTCGCCGCCCTTGCCGCAGGCGAGGTAGCGCTGGCCCAGCGCGCCCTTCTCCAGCGCCAGGATGGACACTTCGGCCACGTCGCTCGCCAGCGACCAGCTGCCGGGATTGCCCAGGAAGCGTTTCAACTCTTCGCGCGCCGCCATGAGCAGCGTGCCGTTGAAGCTGGTGGGCACGACGGCGCGATCCACAATGGGCGCCGGCCCATAGATGCTGCCGGGGATGACGAAGACGATGTCCTGGCCGCGCGCGGCGCGCGCCAGGCCTTCATGGAAAGCCGCCAGCTTGGTGCGCGTATACGGCGAATGCTGCGGTCCGATGGGCTGGATGCGCGAGTTCTCGGTCAGGGTCTCGCTGCGGTCGAACAGCACCGGCGTGAGCAGCTGCACCGTGCGCTTCACGCCGGCCCGCGCGGCCGCGGCCAGCACGTTGATCGAGCCCCACTGGTTCACGTTCTCGAAGTCCTTGGGCGTGGCCTTGCTCCACGAGCCGCCGATCTGCGCCGCCGAGTGCATGACGAGCTCCACGCCGCGCATGGCCGCGTCCAGCGTGGCGGGCTCCACGATGTCGCCCAGCACCAGTTCGACGCCGGCCTTTTCCAGCGGGCCGGTATCCGCGCGCGAGCGCACCAGGGCCTTGACGCGATAGCCCTTGCGCGCGGCGACCACGCAGGCGTTGGAGCCGACCAGGCCGGTGGCCCCCGTGATGAGCACGGTTTGCACGCTTCCTCCTTTACAGCCCTGGCATGACCGGGTTTGACGATAGCACGGCCTGACGCAGCGCCGACTTTGCATTCATTTGTTCGGGTTTATAAAAGCCTGAACGAAGGGGCCGCCAAGGCGGCGAAATTATCAGCCCGAGTAGGCCGGATCAGGCGGCGTGCGCCCGGCCAACAGCTCCGGCACCAGGCCGAAAGACGAATCGGCGGCGTTGCGCGAAACCTGGGGGCTATCCAGTCCGTCGAGCAGCGGCATGAGCGCAGAAAGATCCTCGCCGGTCAAATCCAGCGGCTTGGACTCGGCGATGACCACCCGGCGAATGCGGCCACCGCCGGCGGCAAACATATCGCCGTTGCGGGTGCATTTGTCGCTGCACAGCCATCCCGTCACCTTGGCCACCTGTTGCGGAGCCATCAGATCGGCCAAATGCGGGGGGATGGAGCGGGTCATGTCCGTCTTCGCATAAGGCACCACGATATTGGCCCTGATGTCCGCCTTGCGCTTGGCCGATTCGAGCAGCAGCGCCCGCACCACGCCGATCAGCGCCGTTTTTGACGCACCATAGTGCGCTCCCCCGCGCTGCCCGTACAGGCCCGCCGCCGACGAGGTGAGCACGATGCGGCCATAGTTGCGCGCATACATATGGGGCAGCGCCGCCATGAGCGGCATG